>JANWYZ010000052.1 GCA_025054895.1 bacterium
AGGACATGGAACCAATAGCATGAAATGGAGCCTGCACACTGTGACCATCCCCGTTTCATCACCGGGAACCTACAAACTTTCTTTCGTGAGCACCAGTACGGCGTTTCCTGCTTATGGACCCGTCATAGATGCTGTCTCCTCATGCTTGTTCCCGAACCAGCGTCGCTGGCAGCGTTAGGAACAGGGCTAATGGGGCTATTGGCGCTACGCCAGCGGAGACGATAGTGGCGGGGGCGTGGCAAACACGTCTCCTGTTGCAGGCGGTGCACAGCAAGATTTCAATTAGAGACCTTTCGTTCCCTTTGGAGGGCGAGCCTCCGTGCGAGCCGAACTACCCGGGTACCGGGTGGAATAGACGGCTGGAGGGTCACGCTCTGTCGTGACCCTGTGAACCGAACGGCTCGGCAGGAGCCTCGCCCTCCACCTCGTCTGTCACCCTGAGCGTTAGCGAAGGGTCTCAGATGCTTCGCCTGCGGCTCAGTATGACAACAGGGGGAGGTCACGTTCCGTCGTGACCCTGCGTATGGACGCGACAGAGCGCGTCCCTCCAAATCGGTTAGACAATCTTCTGGAGGGTCACGCTCCGTCGCGACCATGCAAACCCAACGGCTCGGACAGAGCCTCGCCCTCCAGCCTGCCTGGCATTGCCTAACAGACCGCAAGTTTGCTCACAGTATACGCCACTCCCGTTTTGGTTGTCAAGCCAGGCACAGCCTCGGTGCCCAAAGGCACACCCCGTCCCTGTTGACACGTGTCTGCTCCGCCCGGGTACAGATTGAGGTGATTCTCTGGTGTGGACATATTCTCCTGAACGGGTTTTACAGGTAGCGCAGCAGTGGTGGGGATGGAAGCCTCACACCGCCCAGCGCGAGTGGATGCTGGATACCCATCCGGTGAAAGTAGCAGCGTGCGGTAGACGATGGGGTAAAACCGAGTCGCTGGCGGTGGAAACCGCTGCACTCGCCCTGCTGTACCCCGGCATCCGACAGGTCATCGTTGCCCCAACACTGGACCAAGCCTGTATTCTTTTCGAGCGTACGCTGGAGCTGCTTCAGGCGCAGGCAGATGAGACAGAGCACAAACTGCAGGTTCGCACTGCTCCCTACCCTCGCGTGCGTGTCAACGAGGGTGAAATCGTCGCCCGCAGTGCGTATCGGCAGGCGCGCTCGCTGCGAGGCAGGAACGCACACCGAATCGTTGTGGACGAAGCCGCCTACCTCACCGAAGAGGTTATCCCGCAGGTACTAATGCCGATGCTGGCAGATACCGAAGGGCAGATTGTGTTGCTTTCCACCCCGTTCGGCAGGAACCACTTCTGGCAGTGGTACCAGCGAGGGCAAGCAGGCGAGATATGTCGCAGCTTCCGCTTCCCTACCTCCAGCAACCCGCGTATCTCTCCCAACTTCCTGCAGATGCAGAGGCAATTGCTTACCGAACGGCAGTTCGCCATCGAATACGAGGCGCAATTTGTGGATGACACGGGTGCAGTGTTCCCACAGGCGGTCATCGAACAGTGCATTCAGCCCCGTCTCGCGGATGCCAAACTCGAAACATCCTCCGCCGTCGCCGGACTGGACTGGGGACGCTACCGCGACTACACTGCGCTGGTGGTGCTGAGCGAGTCTGGTGGGCGATTACACGCAGTCCATGTAGAACGCTTGCCCAGCTCAGCATGGCAGAACCAGATAGAGCAGTTGATTCGGCGATTCAGCGCGTGGTGTGTGCGTACGGTATGCTGCGATGCTACAGGCATCGGCGACCCGCTAACGGAGATGCTCCAGCAGCATATCAGCGCCAGCCGGATGGGCGTCCGTGTACGACCGGTGGTCCTTACCGCACCCGCGAAACGGATGGTGGTAGAGTCTCTCGCGCTGGCAATGGAACAGGATAGAATAGCAATACCACCGCATCCCGACCTGCTACGCGAGCTGCACGCCTTCACCGCCAGCCGTACCGCCAGCGGACATATCCGCTTGCAGGCGCATGGCAGCGAGCACGACGACCTGGTGATTGCGCTGGCGCTGGCAGTTCATGCGTCGGACGGAGATGGGCTGGTTACACCCGCTATACGCCCCATTACCAGCGGTAAACGAAGAGAAGCGCAGGTACTTCAGCACGGCTGATGACCGGTGCGTTCGTCACCTGAGGCGACCAATCAGTGCTATCACTTCTCGCAAGCAGATAGCGGCTGACGGGGTATAATACATACAACGATGTCCAATATCCCTTACGATAGCCTCACCTTAGCGGCTGTGGTACATGGCTTGCAGCCTCTGCGAGGCGGCAGGGTTCAGCATATCGCACAGCCTACCGAACACGATATTTTGCTAACAGTATACGTGCGGGGGCTGGGCGAGGTGTACTGGTTGCTCAGCTGCTCGCCGCAGTGGGCGCGCACCTATTTGCTGTCACACCGCCTGCCCAATCCGCCGCAGCCGCCTCCCTTCTGCATGGCGCTGCGCAAATACCTGCAGGGCGGCACGCTCGTCACCATCGCTCAGCGACGGTTCGACCGCATACTGGATGTAGAGGTGCGGGGTCATGAAGGACATACTTACCTGCTCAGCGCGGAGTTCATGGGCAGGCACAGCAACCTTGTGCTGATTGCCCCCGACGAGCGCATCCTGCACGCTGCCAAACTTGTCTCGTCCCGAATCAGCAGGGCGCGCGAGGTACTGCCGGGTAAGCCCTACGCCCCACCCCCAGCGCAAGATCGCCCCGACCCACGCACGGTGGATGAGAAAGACTTTCTATCCTGGTTCCAACAGGAAACTCCGCAAGACCCCGCTGAGTGGCTACGCACGCGCTTCGAGGGTATTAGCGGCTTCCTTGCTGGTGAGATTGTGGCGCGGGCGCAACGACTGGATACTGCACCAAACCCGGAATCTCTCTGGAGAGCGTTCCGTTCGGTATTCGAAGTAGCAAGGCGGGGCGATTGGCAACCGGTACTGGTGCGTGATGAAGCACATCACCCTGTCGGAGCGTATCCTGTGCCGTTAGCGCGTCTACCGGAGGAACAGCAACATGCACGCAGCAACATCCATATCGCGTTGCAGCACTACTACGTTGTTGCCGTGCCCCAGGCGGAACTGGAAGCGCAGAGGCGCAGCCTGCAAGGCGTGTTGCAACGAGTTTTGACCGCCCGGCGTAACGCCTTACAACAGCTGGAGTTGGGGGTGCAGGAGCGCGCTAAGGCAGAGCAGTACCGACGCTGGGGAGAAACCCTTCTGGCTTTCCTGTCGCAGGTACCAAAGGGAGTGCAGCAGATTACCCTGCCCGACCTGTACAGCACGGAAGGAGCCACGCTCACCATCCCCCTGGACCCCACGCTTACCTGCCAGCAGAATGCGGAGCGATACTTTGCACGCGCTCGTCACGTCGAGCAGAACGCCGAACGGCTGGAGGCGCTGCGCTATCGCCTGCAAACCGAACAGATGCAGGTGCAGGACGCTGTGCAGAGGCTACAAGCGGTGCGCGATTTATCCGAACTGATGGCGTTGCGCGACGAGATAGCAGCGCGCGGCTGGTTGAACCCTACCGCCGGCGTCTCCGGTGAAGCGCGCCCCAGCACCCAGGAGGACTTTGAGGGCAGGCGCATCCGCGTATATCTCGCCCCCGGGGGCTGGCAGGTGCTGGTGGGCGAAAACGCCGAAGCGAACGACTATCTCGTAACGCGCGTGGCTCACTCCAACGATTGGTGGCTGCACGTCCGAGCGGGAACGGGCGCACACGTAGTAATACGTACAAACAACAGCCCACAGTCAGTGCCCCGACAGGTACTGGAGTTCGCCGCACAGCTCGCCGCCGCGAATAGCCCTCAGCGCCATTCTTCTCTTGTGCCAGTGGACTATACCCTGCGCAAATACGTGCGCCGCCCGCGCGGCGCACAACCGGGTTTCGTCACCTACACGCATGAAAAGACGCTGCATGTCTCCCCTTCAGGAGAAGACTAAGGGTTAAGCACACAGTCGCGCCACCACTCTTTACGCTGCCCTCTGGTTAAGCCGTGATGTACCGTTGCGTTCATTGCCATAACAACACCTCCCTTGCCAGAGTGCCTATACAGCGCGACGCAAGCGCAGGGCGTTTGTGACCACTGAAACCGAACTGAGGCTCATCGCCAGCGCGGCAAGCATCGGGCTGAGGTAGCCTGCCGCCGCCAGAGGGATACCCAGTACATTATACACGAAGGCGAAGAAGAGATTCTGGCGTATCGTGCGCACCGTTGCGTGCGATAGCTTGAGAGCGGTAACTACCCCGCGCAGGTCACTACCCAGCAACGCAATATCCGCGCACTCCAGCGCTACGTCCGTCCCTTCGCCTGTTGCGATGCCCACGTCCGCCTGCGCCAGAGCGGGCGCATCGTTGATGCCATCCCCCACAAACAATACTCTGCACCCTTGCTCCTGAAGTTTAGCAACGGCTTCTGCCTTGCCTTGCGGAGATACTTCCGCCAGTACGTGATCAGCGGCAATGCCCACTTCGCCTGCAATAGCTTCCGCCACAATCCGCTGGTCTCCGGTAACCATCCATATCTCCATCTCCATTGCCCTCAGCTGAGCGACCGCGTCGCGTGCGGTAGGATGAGGCTCATCTCTTAAAGCAAACGCCCCAATGACTTCACCGTCTGCCGCTACCAGCACCGTGGTATACCCCTGTGACTGCAAGACGCGCACCTGCTCTTGCGCCTCCGGCTTTAGTGCGATGCCTTCCGACTCCAGCAGGCGCATCGAGCCAACCGTCAGGCGGCGTGCTTCCACCTCTGCGATGACTCCGCCGCCTGCGATGGCGCGAAAACCACTCACCGAAGGCAACGGTATATCTTGCTCGCGGGCGAACTGTACTATCGCCTGCCCGAACGGATGCGTAGAGCCCATCTCCGCCGCCGCTGCCCACCGCACCAGCTCTTGCTCCGTTACGCCGCGAAAGGTTTCCACTCGATGCACACGCGGCTTGCCCAACGTCAAAGTGCCCGTTTTGTCCAGAACCACAGTGTCCACTTGTCTGGCGCGCTCCAGCGTCTCAGCGTCTTTCACCAGCACACCCAGCTCTGCACCTCTGCCTGTTCCCACCAGCACTGCCGTCGGCGTCGCCAAGCCTAATGCACACGGGCAGGCTATCACCAGCACGCCCACCGCATGGATTAAAGCGGTCGCAAACTCCGCCTTCAGCGCCAGCAACCATACGCCAAATGTCACCAAAGCGATTGCCAGTACAACCGGCACAAATACCGCCGCTACCGCGTCCGCCATTCTTTGCACAGGAGCCTTCGCCGCCTGCGCTCGCTCTACTGCTCGCACAATTTGCGCCAACGTGGTGTCCGCGCCTACCCGTTGCGCCCGGATTACCAGCACGCCGTCGGTGTTCAAAGTGCCAGCTGTAACGAGATGCTCCACCTGTTTCTCCACTGGCACGCTCTCGCCTGTTAGCATACTCTCGTCTACCGTAGCGAAGCCGTCCACTACCTCGCCGTCCACCGGTATCGCCTCTCCGCTGCGAACGCGCAGCAAATCGCCCACCTTTATCGCAGTCACAGGAACGCGCTCTTCCTCGCCGTTACGCAGGCGCGTTGCTTCCTGCGGGGCAAGGCGCATCAACCGTTCAATCGCCTGGCGGGCGCGTCCTCTTGCCCGTGCCTCTAAATATTTGCCAAAGGTCACCAGAGTGATAATCACCGCTGCCGTCTCGTAGTATACTGCTCCTTGCAGCGCAAAAGTGGCAGCAAGACTATAGAGATAGGCAGCAGAAGTGCCAAGCACAATCAACGTCTCCATGTTCGCACTGCGGCCTCGGAGGGCGTGCCATGCTTTTGCGTAAAAGGGCGCACCAATCAGGAACTGTACAGGGGTAGTAAGCACCAGCTGAAGCAGCTTCTGCGCGTAGGATGGATGATGCGCCGCCATGCTCAGCACAAATACAGGCAGAGTCAGTAATACACCCGCCAGCAAACGACGGCGGGCAAGCCGTAGATCCTCTTTATCGCGTTCAGAGGGCAACGTTGCGGGCATTTCGTCGGTGATAGCCCGCGCCGAGTATCCTGCGGTCTCTACCGCCTCCAGCAACTGCTCCACCCTTACTACGTCGGCGTCTGCACAAACAGTTGCGCTCTCGGTGGCGAGATTAACAACCGCATCCTGCACACCCGGCACGCGCTTGAGCGCACGCTCCACCCGCGCCACGCAGGCTGCGCAGGTCATGCCTTCGATATGTAAACGCACCTCTTGTTGGGGCATCGTTGTTGTTCAAGACGGTCCGCTAGCCGCGCCGTTCCCAATCCACCAACTCCTCCGCCAGCGAACCTCCCTCCATCTGCAGACGGTACATACGGGCATACCAGCCCTCCAGCGCCATCAGTTCCTGATGGCTACCTGACTCGATTACGCGCCCCTCATCAAACACCAGGATACGGTCGCAATCACGTACCAGCGAGAGGCGATGCGTCACGATGATGGTAGTGCGCCCCTGCATCAATCGCTCCAGCGCAGCTTGTATCAACGCCTCCGATTCGGGTTCCACCGAGGCGGTAGCTTCGTCCAGCAACAGTACCTTTGGGTTGGCCAGAAACGCCCTCGCGATACAGATACGTTGTTTCTGACCGCCCGACAGCTTTACCCCCCGCTCGCCTACCAGCGTGTCGTAACCGTCAGGCAGGTCGCAGATGAAGTCGTGTGCGTTCGCCAGGCGTGCGGCGGTTTCTATCTCCTCGTCGGTAGCATCCAGCCTGCCGAAAAGGATATTCTGACGCACCGTGTCGTTGAACAGGAAGGGCTCCTGCGTTACCAGAGCGATATGACGACGGAATGACTGCTGCTGCAGGCAACGCAGGTCATGTCCATCCAGAGTGATTACACCCTCTTGTGGGTCGTACAGGCGTAACATCAGGTTCAGCACAGTGGTCTTGCCTGTACCGCTCGGTCCCACGATACCGATACGCTGACCGGGCAGCACTTCAAAGGAGACCTCTTGCAGGATAGGGCGGTCGGGGGTATAAGCGAAACTCACGCGATCAAAGCGGATATGTCCGTTCACGGTGTCCAGGACGATAGCGCCCTCAGCATCAGTAACCTCTTCGTGAGCATCTATGACTTCAAACACACGCGAGGCGGCGGCGATGGCGCGCTGGATCATCTCGTTCACCTGCGCCAGCGAGAACACGGGGGCAAACAACTGCCACCAGTAACCGCGATACGCCACCAGCCCCCCGATGGTGAACTCCCCCTTCAGCACGAAGTACGCTCCTGCGCCTATCATCGCAATGTTGCTCAGAAAACCGACGGTCATCACGCCCGGGAAGTACACCGAACGCACCTTCACCCCTTTGAGGCTGGTGTGGGTGTATTCTGCATTGACCTGCTGAAAGCGTTCCTGCTCGTACGCTTCTCGCGCGAAGGCTTTCACCACCAGCACGCCCAGCAGGTTCTCCTGTAATTTGGCGGATAGGTCGCCAAGTCGGTCGCGGATAGCGCGGTACAGCCCTTTCACGCGCAGGTTGAAGAACCACACCATTACCGCCACCACTGCCAGCGGCAGCAGCGTGAGCGTACCTACCTTCCAGTTCAGCCACACGATGATACCTGCTACCCATATCAGGCTCAGCGCATTGCCCACAATGTTGTCCACGCCGTTAATTACCACTTCCTGCAGGGTGTCTACGTCGCCCATCACCCGAGACATCTGGTCGCCTGTCTTGTGATCGTGGTGATAGCGCACTGACTGGCGCATCAGCTTTTCGTGCAGACGGTTGCGCAGGTCTGCCACGAATCGCTGTCCCGCTACCCCAAGCAGGTAGGTGCGCGCAGCAGACAAGCCCATGCCTACCAGATGCACCGCCAGCATTACCAGCATCGCGGGAAGCAGGTGGCTTACCTTGCGGTTCATAATTACTTCGTCTACCACGTACTTCCACACCAGAGGGGGGAACATCTGGGCAGGTGTCGCTAACATCAGGCAGATAAAACCCAGCACGATAGGAACGGTATACGGACGCATCAAACCCAGCAAACGCCAGAACATCCCTGCTAAAAGCCTCCCGAAGCGTGTCACACACTGTTTATCTTACCCGATGATGTGGTCTGTATGGAACACACAGATCCAAGGGTTTGATGCACAACACGCAACTGCCCAAGACTCAGCAGTTGTCTATTGTCCTGTACTTTGTGCGGTGAATCACCTCTTTGCTGAGGAAATAACCCTTATTTGCTGCAGACCTTGCAAAAAGTGCGCCCTTCCTGTTATACTGCATCTGAAAGTTGTGCAGTATTCGAGTATTGAACCCTAAAGTTTCTCGAAAGCTTTGCCAATAATGATATTGACAGGCGGATCCGATAAAGGCAAACCCACAGAAATGTGGGGACGCAAAGCCATTGGGGTCTAAGTCCCGACGAGGGTCGGGATATGACAGCCCGGCTGCCGAAGTTCTGCCGCACGGCACGACGTATCTCCGCAGGAACGTCGTTGAAGGAGGCAGGATGGAATATGAAGATCTCGCTGGATGAGTACAGCCGGGTGCTGCAGCTGGGCCGCACGGGCAGGGTGGGTGCGGCAGTGTTGCCTGCCCCTCCGCCACTCGACGCTCAGGAGGAGCCTGCTCCCGCTGCTCTGGTGGAACTTTCTCCCCGCGCGCAAGAAATCCGGCAACTGAAGTTTGTCCTGGATGAGATTCCGGACGTACGCGAGGAGATGGTGCAGGAGCTCCGTCGTAAGATTGAAGCAGGCGAATACAACGTTTCCTCCGCGGAGATAGCCGACCTCATCGTTCGGCGCACCGTTGCTGATAGCGTGCGGTAGTCTGCTCGCCCGTATTTCGGATCAGGAGCCTGATTCACGGGGGCGCAGTGGTGCGCCCCCGTGAACGCTTATATCAGGCGCGGATAGGAATCGAGCACCTTCATGTAGTTTGCTCGCTCGAAGGCTGCAGGCTCGGCAACCTTCCTCTGGCTCATGCTACCAATCATCTGCTGCACCGAGGAGTACTCGTACTCTACCATCCACGATTCTATCTCCTGCAGAATCTGCCTGATGCGCCCCAAGCCGTTCTGCAGCAGCTCCGACGCCATCATTGTCACTTTCGCCCCTGCCATCAGCCCTTTCAACACATCGCGATAGGTGTGTACTCCCGTCGTAATGGCAAGGTCTGCAGACACGCGCCCGTACAGTATTGCCGTCCAGCGCAGAGGCAGGCGCAGTTCATCCGAGTCTCTCAGCACCAGATGGGGTACCACTTCGAGGTTCTCGATATCGATATCCGGCTGGTAGAAACGATTGAACAACACCAGCGCGTTCGCGCCGGCATCCACCAGACGCCTGGCTACGTTGGGTATCGAGCTGAAAAACGGTCCTATCTTCACCGCCAGTGGAACGGATACCTCACTACGCACTGCCTTCACCACGTCCACGGTCATCTGTTCCACTTCTGTACCGGGCATGTTGGGGTCGGTAGGCAGGTAATACACGTTGAGTTCCAGCGCGTCTGCACCTGCTTGCTCGATCAACCTCGCATATTTCACCCATCCGCCCGCGGAAACGCCATTGAGGCTGCCAATAACGGGGATGTTCACCGTCTCCTTAGCCTTGCGAATAAGGCTGAGGTATTCATCGGGACCGACGTTATATTCCCCGATGTCAGGGAAGTAGCTTAACGCCTCCGCATAGCTTTCCGTACCGTGCGTGAGGAAGTAATCCAGCTGCTGGCTTTCCAGCGTAATCTGTTCTTCAAACAACGAGTACATCACCACCGCGCCGATGCCCGCTTCCTCCAGCTTACAGATGGTATCTATCTTGTGCGACAGAGGCGAGGAAGAGGCAACCAGCGGGTTGCGCAATTTCAAGCCCATGTATGTGGTACTGAAGTCTATTGACATTGGGTTCCTCCTGAAAAGGGTATCGCTCTGGTAGCGCGCCGGACAGGCGCAAATTGCCGGGATTCGCGTTTATAGTTTGTTCGGGGCTGGAGGCTGCCAGCCCCTTCCAATGCGCTAGCTACCCTTGCCTGCGAGCATACGGTAGTACTTCCACTTCTGCTCGACGACCTCTTGCGCCTCGTGGATAAGACGCTCGGCGGCTTCGGGGTTAGCCTGCATCAGGATGCGATAGCGCCCTTCCTTCCCCACATACTCCTTAAGCGGGATGGTGGGTCCGTTGGAGTCGAGTTGGAAGGGGTTCTCGCCCTGTGATGCCAGCAACGGGTTGTAGCGGTAGAGCGGCCAGTAGCCCGAGTCCACCGCCAGCTTCTGGTGTATGTGTCCACGCGACATGTCGATGCCGTGCGCGATGCAGTGGCTGTAGGCGATGATGATAGAGGGACCGGGATACGCCTCTGCCTCCAGAAACGCCTTCAGCGTTTGCAGTTCGTTCGCGCCCATAGCGACTTGCGCGATGTATACGTTGCCGTAGTGCATCGCCATCATGCCCAGGTCCTTCTTAGCGGTAGGCTTACCTCCCGCCGCGAAGCGGGCTACTGCACCCAGTGGCGTGGCTTTGGACATCTGTCCACCCGTGTTGGAGTACACCTCCGTATCGAGAACCAGGATGTTCACGTTCTCGCCACTGGCAATAACGTGGTCCAGCCCGCCGTAGCCGATGTCGTATGCCCAGCCATCGCCGCCGAGTATCCACACGCTCTTGCGCACCAGCATATCGGCGACGGCAATCAGGTCACGCACGCGCGGGTGGTCATTGCCTGCCAGCTTCGCTTTCAGCTTCGCCACGCGCTCGCGCTGGGCATAAATGCCCGCCTCGTCCGACTGGTCGGCATTGAGCAATCCGTCTACCAGCTCGTCGTCGGCAATCAGCGAGCGCAGCTCCTCCAGCAGCTGGCGGGCGTAGGCGTTCTGGCGGTTAATCGCCAGCCTCATGCCCAGACCGAACTCGGCGGTATCCTCAAACAGCGAGTTGTTCCAGGTGGGTCCCCTGCCCTCATCGTCGGTGGTGTAGGGCGTGGTCGGCAGGTTACCGCCGTAGATGCTGGAACAACCAGTGGCATTGGCGATATACAGACGGTCGCCAAACAGCTGCGTCAGCAGACGCACGTAGGGCGTCTCGCCACAGCCCGTGCACGCACCCGAGAACTCGAACAGTGGTCGCAACAGCTGTACGTTCTTGATGTTATTGAAGCGCAGGCTGTCGTGTTTGGGCACGTTGGGCAGACTGAGGAAGAAATCCCAATTGGCGCGTTCCTGCTCGCGCAGCGGGATTTGCGGGTGCATGTTCAGCGCCTTGCGCGAGCTGTCGCTCTTGTCTTTAGCGGGGCATACCTCCACACAGAGCTGACAGCCCGTGCAGTCCTCCACTGCTACCTGGATGGTGTACATTTTTTCGGGCAGCTCGCGCCATTTAGCGGTAACAGCCTTGAAGGTAGATGGAGCGTTGGCGAGTAACTCCTTGTCATACACTTTCGCGCGAATGACCGAGTGCGGGCAGATGTACACACACTTACCGCACTGGATGCACAGGTCTGGCTCCCATACCGGCACTTCCAGTGCGATGTTGCGCTTCTCCCATGCAGTAGTGCCCGTCGGATAGGTGCCGTCTACGGGGAAGGCACTTACAGGCAGCAGGTCGCCTCGTCCTGCCATCAGCTGCGCCGTGACGCGCTTGACGAACTCGGGCGCGTGGTCGGGAACCACTGGCGGACGGTCGAAGGTGCTGGTTGCCTGTGCAGGCACCTTCACCTCAAACAGGTTATCCAGCGCAGCGTCCACAGCGGCGAAGTTCTGCTGTACCACAGCCTCTCCGCGCCGCCCGTATGTCTTGCGGATGGCATCCTTAATCTTCTCGATGGCTTCCTCGCGCGGCAATACGCCGCTAATGGCGAAGAAGCAGGTCTGCATGATGGTATTGATGCGCACGCCCAGCCCCACCCGCTTGGCGACGTCGTACGCATTGATGACGTAGAACTTCAGCTTCTTGTCGATAATCTGCTGCTGTACCGAGCGAGGCAGGTGGTCCCATACCTCTTCCGGTCCGTAGGGGCTGTTGAGCAGGAAGGTAGCGCCCTCCTCGGCGAGGTCAAGCACGTTGTAGCGCTCCAGGAAGTGGAACTGGTGACACGCCACGAAGTTGGCGCGTTGAATCAGATAGGTTCCCAGAATCGGTCTGGGACCAAAGCGCAGATGCGACACCGTCACTGCGCCCGACTTCTTGGAGTCGTACACGAAGTAACCCTGCGCCCAGTTGGGCGTCTCCTCGCCGATGATTTTGATCGAGTTCTTATTGGCGCCGACCGTTCCGTCTGCCCCCAGACCCCAGAAGACCGCACGCACCACATCGGAAGCCTCGGTGCTGAAGGTGGGGTCGACGTCCAAGCTGGTGTAGGTCACGTCATCGATGATGCCGACGGTGAAGTGATTCTTAGGCTTATCCTTCGCCAGCTCGTCGTACACCGCTTTGACCATTGCAGGCGTGAACTCTTTGGAGGAGAGCCCATAGCGTCCACCGATGACACGGGGTACACGCTCGAAGGGCAGGGCGTCCTCCATCATTGCCTCGCCCAGCGCGGTTACCACATCCTGATAGAGCGGCTCACCCAGAGCGCCCGGCTCTTTCGTGCGGTCAAGCACCGCAATCGCCCTCACGGTTGTGGGCAATGCCTTCAGCAAATGCTCACGCGAGAAGGGACGGAACAGACGCACCTTCACCAAACCCACCTTTTCGCCTTTCTCCAGCAACGCTTGCACCGTCTCCTCTACAGTGCCACAGCCCGAGCCCATCATGACGATAACATACTCGGCATCGGGCGCACCCACATAGTCGAACAGATGGTATTGCCTGCCGACGATGCCCGCGAACTTGTCCATCACCTTCTGTACGACGCCCGGCGTCGCCGCGTAGAAGGGGTTGCTGCGCTCACGCGACTGGAAGAAGGCGTCGGGGTTTTGCGCGGTGCCGCGGATGATGGGACGATCGGGAGTCATCGCTCTCTCGCGGTGCGCCAGCACAAGGTTCTGGTCAATCATGGCGCGCATGTCGTCTTCGGTCAGCTGCTCGATCTTGCGCACCTCGTGCGACGTGCGGAAGCCGTCGAAGATGTGCAGGAATGGCACGCGCGCCTCCAGCGTCGCCGCCTGTGCGATCAACGCAAAGTCCATCACTTCCTGCGGGTCATTGGCGAACAGCATTGCCCAGCCCAGCGAGCGGCAAGTCATCACGTCGCTGTGGTCGCAGAAGATGGAGAGAGCGTGGGTCGCTACGGTTCGGGCGGCGATATGGAACACCGTACTGGAGAGTTCTCCCGCGATTTTGAACATGTTGGGTATCATCAGCAGGAGCCCCTGCGCGGAGGTGAAGGTGGTCGTCAATGCTCCTGCCTGCAGAGAGCCATGCACTGCCCCGGCTGCACCCGCCTCCGATTGCATCTCTATCACACGGGGCACAGATCCCCAGATATTCGGAACGCCTTTGGCAGACCATTCGTCGCTCAGTTCGCCCATGGGGGAGGAGGGGGTAATGGGGTAAATGGCAATCACTTCGTTTACTCGATAAGCGGTGTATGCCGCCGCTTCGTTTCCGTCCAGAGTGATATACGAACGTGCCATCGTCGTAACCCTTTCTTCCTTTGGAGTGGTTTGCATCGCTGGGTACTTTCTCCAACCCAGCTGGACTGCTCAATTCACTTCACTAATATAGTACACCAGCTTTTGCGATTTGAAAAGGGTGCAAGGTAATTTTTGCAATCCGCCTGTTGCAAATATCGGCACAACCTGCGAAGGCAATCCTCTCTACCTCCTTCCACGTTGCTTCCTGCCAGCAGGTGTGCTATTATTTCCTTCAAGCAGGCGCGATTGCGCTATCATCGGAGGGGCAAAGGAATTGGACATCCGCGCACTTCTACGCGAGCGATTTGACCGAAGCGACCTCGCTATTCACGCAGGCAAAGGCTATTCGCAATTCACCAACGAGAACGGCGACCTGGCATGGGGAGAGGCTTATATCTTGATGGCGTACATGGAGATGTACCGCGCCACACGCGACAGCCACTACCTGCATCAGCTCGTGGCGCATTTCGACAGAGTGCTGGCTAACCGCGACGATAAACGAGGCGTCGCCGACGCCTATGCTGGCAAACCGCTGGCAGGTTGGGGGGCTACAAAGTACACGCGAGGCGCATGGCACGTGTGGATAGTCCATACCGGCATGATTACACTCGGACCTGCCGAGTTTGTCAGACTGGTGGAGGCGGATCGCTGGCTGCAGAAGGAGTTCGCCACAAAAGCGCAGCAGTACCGCCTGCACATCGAGCAGTGTATCCAGGATACAGAACCCTACTGGCGCAACGGGCCGGGCGCAGACGAGGGCTATTACTACAGTCCACATCTGAAAGATGCCCTTCCGCTCAATCAGCAAAATGCAATGGGCAGCGTGCTGGTGGAGATGTGGCGAGCAACAGGCAGTCGCCTCTATCGCGATAGGGCGCAACGGTTGGCGTACTTTTTCCGAAACCGTCTGCGCACCAGTGACCCCCGTCTCTACGATTGGGCGTACTGGTATCGCTTAAACGGCGACGGGCGTGGCAGTGAGGATATCTCACACGCTTCGCTGAACGTGGATTTCGCTGTTAGATGTATCGTGGACGGGCTGGTCTTTACTCGTCGTGATGCGCAGCGTTTCGCGAACACCTGGTTGCTGAAGGTCAGGCGTTCCGATGGAACGTGGGCTGGCGAGGTGGGCGGAGAGGAAGACGGAAGTGAATACATGCCCGGCGCGGGCGGAATGTGGTTGGGTTTGTGTCGCGTGCTGCCTCGCCCACAGGCTCAGGCGCTCTACCGTGATGTGCAAACAGCCTTTGCCCGCAAAACCAGCCTGACCGCAGTGGAGATGGTTGGCGTGGCGCGTTTGCTGCGTTACGCCTTTCTGGGCTAACTTGCCAGCCTTATTGCAGGAGTACCATCTCGT
>JANWYZ010000053.1 GCA_025054895.1 bacterium
CACCGCGGTCGCTGCGGAAGCCGCCTTCGCGTCGCTCGGTGCGAGGGCGCGCCTGGTTCACCGTGATGGTTCTGCCCATGAACACCTGACCATTGGTGGCGTCGATCGCCGCCTGCATGTGCTCGCTGGGGATGTCCACAAAGCCGAAGCCGCGTCCTTCGACGACACGGGCATCCTCGACGGGACCCCATGGGGCGAACAGCTCGCGCAGCTGGTCGGCGGTGGTGGCGTAGGAAAGGTTTCCTACGAACAGAGAAGTGGTTTGCGACATGTTTTTACCTCATGTTGGGAAGCGTTCAGCCTCCCGGATTTCTGTTGCGGTGCTGCCGGCAGGCTCGAACGCGGTCTCCTCCCATGAGGTTTGCGGACCCCGAAACCGAACCGTTGCGTGCAACGAACACCGAACACTGGTATTATACCACAAATGCAGCGCAAAACAAGAGCTCTGAAATATCTGGATGTTTCTAAGAGTTGGTTAGAGGTGCGTTGGGAGTTTGTTTGTAACAGGATGTTCATGTGGGGGCTACGATGCATCCCCAGGACTCGCCGAGACAGCTACCAATCCGCAGGGCACTCCTTTTGCGTGGTACTTATCTCTCTGCTACTCACAATGTAAAGCAGTGGCTTGCGAACCAGAATCTTGGGGGTGGCAGAGGCGGACAAGCCGCCTCTGCCGGCGAGGTTACTTACCCATCCGCTTCAGATTCTGCAAACACAGTTCGATGGTCTTCAGCGGGGGGTGAGCATAGGTCTCTTGCTCCACGATGTACCACTCGGTTTTACCGACCTTCTCGCATAGATCGAAAATCTCTTTCCAGTTGATGTCGCCCTCGCCAATCACGGCGTTGGGGTTGCTCTTGGAGAACTCCTTCAGGTGGACTGTAGCGGCGCGCCCGGGATACTTGCGCAGGAAGTCCGCCGCTTTTGCCCCGGCGTGCATGGCGTTGCCAGTATCGAACTGCATCACCACATCCTTCACGGTATTGCCGAAGAAGGTGTCCCACGGCAGTTCCCCGTCCAGCGGATGAAATTCGTGCGTATGATTGTGGTAACCCACCCGCATCTTGTGCAGCTTCACCTTCGCCGCGATTTCGTTAAACAGTTTAGCGGTATCCAGCCACGCCTGACGCGAGCGGGTATACTGCTCTGGCAACCAGGGCACAATCAGGAATTTGTTGCCCAGAATCTGGTTGAACTCGACGGTGCGTTGCAGCTCGTCCCCCAGCAAGGTGTCGATGCCGATGTGCGTACCGCAGCATTTCAATCCGTTGTCATCCAGCAGCTTACGCAGGTCCTTAGCGCTATAACCGTGGTAGCCAGCGAACTCTACGCCCTCATAGCCCATCCTGGCGATGGCGGCAAGAGTGCCGGGCAGGTCCTTCGCACAATCCTCACGTACGGAGTACAGTTGAACCGCAATCGGAATCCGTTTTGCCATCTTATCCCCTCACACTGCGAAGAGTTTATACGTTCACTTTCCGTTCTCGCCCACGAAACTCCTGCCTGCTACCGTGGCAGACGAACGCATAAGGCAACCAGGTTGCGTACCCGACCGAAAGCAGGTACAATGTAGGCGAAACTAGTGGACAGGCGGTAACGTGGCGTGGAGCGATTCGCGTTCATCTTACATCCGTTACGCCAGAGCGACTTTACCCGAAAGTATCCCATCCTGAAGGTGGTTCCCTTCCGGTGGATAGAAGAAACGTTCAAACACATTCCACCGCGCGTGCTCTCTCATATCACCGGTATCGTGTCCCGCACAGGCGCGCAGGCAGAGGGGTGGTTTATCGCCGTGCCGATGACTCCGCGCGTATTACTGGAGACGCCTTTTGAGAAGGTGCTACCCCGGATTGTAAGGGCTGGGCGGATGGCGGAGGATCTGGGCGCGCAGATTATCGGACTGGGCGCTTTCCTGAAGGTGGTTGGCGACCGGGGGGTGAGTGTAGCACGTGCTCTGAGCACGCCGGTGACCACTGGCAACTCATACACGGCGGGCAGCGCGTTGCAAGGGGCGTTACTGGCGGCGGCGAGGATGGGCATCTGCGCAGAAGCGGCGAAAGCGACGGTCATTGGCGCGACGGGGGCAATCGGTAGCGTGTGCGCACGCATTCTGGCAAAGCATGTGGCGCATATAACGCTGGTGGCTCGAAATCGCGAGCGACTGGAAGCTTTGCGAGAACAAATCGCCTCTTCTGCTCCTGCCGAGGTGAGTGTATCCACCGATTCCCGCGAGGCGGTACGTGACGCCGACATCGTAATCGCGGTCAGCTCGGCAACGGATGTGCTGGTGGAGCCGGAGGACCTGCGTTCGGGTGCAGTGGTATGTGATGTGGCTCGCCCCCGCAATGTATCTGCGGCAGTGTACGAAAAGCGCAACGACGTGCTGGTGATTGACGGGGGGGTGATTCGCGTGCCGGGCGAGCATGTCGACTTCGGCTTCAATTTCGGCTTTCCTCCCAAGCACGCGGAAGCTTGCATCGCCGAAACCATTATCCTGGCTCTGGAAAAGCGTTACGAATGTTTTACACTGGGCGCAGACATCAGCGTGGAACAGGTGGAAGAGATTACCCGTCTTGCACACAAGCACGGTTTTGAGGTGGCAGGCTTCCGTCGCTTCGAACGCGCTATCCCCGACGAGGAGGTAGAGCAGATTCGACGTAATGCGGGGCGAGCAAGTGCCTTAGAACCACCAAAGGTATTTGCATTATAACTGGTTTGGATGGCATACCCGAGCTTGTATGAACCGGGCACCAACACAACGATGAGTGAACCTGGCATCTCTGCCTCATCCCCCGCTACTGTGATGGTAACAGGCGATATCATGCTGGTACTGGGTATGGCGCGTCTGTTACGCCAGCATGGTGCAGGGTATCCTTTCCAGAAGGTGCATCCTCTGTTGACGCGCGCGGATGTGCTTATTGGCAATCTGGAGGCGCCGTTCACCGCACGCGATACACCGACCCCTTACAAGAGCGTGAATAGCGTGCGCGCTCGGCGTGATTATATCCTGCGGGCGGATCCCTGTTGGGCACAATCGCTCTCTTTCGCCGGCTTCGATGCCGTCGGGTTGGCGAACAACCACCTGATGGACTATCAGGCAGGCGGTCTTTACGACACAATGCGCATCCTGGACAATCTGGGCATTGCTTATGCGGGTGCAGGCAGGAATTTACAGGAGGCGCGCCGACCTGCGACCCTGACGCGCAAGGGGTTGCGCATCGCTCTTTTGAGTTACTCCTGTATCCTGCCAGTCGGCTCGGCAGCAACGGCTGTCAGGGCAGGCATCGCCCCTGCACGTGGCTCAGGCGCAGAAGAGATAATACGCGAGGACATCCGCCGCGCGCGCCAGGCGGCTGACCTTGTGCTGGTCTCCGTTCACTGGGGCAAGCAGTTCTCGCACTACCCGGACAGAACCCAGAGACGGCTGGGACGACTGTTCATCGATTGGGGGGCAGACGTGGTGGTAGGACATCACCCACATGTGCTGCAGGGGATAGAGGTCTATCGTGGTAAGGTTATTGCGTACAGCCTGGGCGATTTCGTGAACCTCTCTTCACGCGAGGAGACAGCCGTGTTGTACCTGGTAGTGCGTCGCCCGCGGGCGATAGACTCTGCTTCCGTAATACCGCTGCGACTGCGACGGGGGCAGATACACTATGCCGATGGTCGGGCATGGAAAGCAACCCTTGCACGCCTGGATCGCCTCTCCGCCCAGTGGAATACACGCATTAATGCTTTTGGGGAAATTATATTGTAACTGGCCGATACCCCGTGCTATCGCCACCAGTTCTCGCTCAGATACTCAAAATAGAACAGTGCGTTGTCGACGGGCACGTTGCTCGGGATGTGATTGCCTACCGCGAATATGAAACCCGGGCACCCTTTGGCGATACGCAGAGTCTCGTCGACCTCGTGTTGTATCTGCTCGCGCGTGCCGAAAGTCAGCGTTCGGGCATCTACTTTACTGCTCACAATCACGTGCGTTTTGCCATATCGTTCCACCACGTAGTCCAGCGAGGTGGTCGGTTCGAAGATGAATCCGTCTGCGCCCGCTTGCGCGATGTCGTCTACGAACTGCGTCCATGTGCCGTCGGAGCAGAAAAGCACTACCTTGCCTGCCTCGTGCAGTACCTGCCATAGCCTGGCATAGCGCGGGAAAACGGCAGAACGGTAAAAGTCCGGATGCATAAAGGCTCCTTCTGACCACACCATATCGTCGTGGCAGATGAACACGGGCGCGGAGGTCTTCGCCCACGCCTGGTAATGGTGTAACGATAGTCGGTAGAAGCTCTCCAGTACCTTGTCGAATCGCTGGCGGTCGGCGGCGGCTTCCAGCAGCATCTCCCAACCGAACGCCTCTATCGCCCCCGACACTATCGTCTTGTAGTAGCCCGCGGTGAATATCTGGTTGGGGTGCTCTGTTTGTCCTCTGCGATAGAAATGCTCGTAGTACGCTGCCAGTTCGCCCATATCAGGCAAGCCGTACTCCTCTACCGCGTCAAAGCATAGCACCTCTTCCACATCCTTAAAAGGACAGTATACGTGGTCTCGTCGGTCAACGCCTCCTTCCAGAAACTCGGCGTGCCCCATATCGGTTACCCTGCCCCGCTGTGACCAAGGGAGTGGACCGTCGTTGGTTACCCACAGCAGATCTATCTGCCAGGCTTCGTAAAACCTGCGCCATGCGTCAGCGTCTTCCCTCGGGTCTTTGCCTGTCACCGCTCGTACCAGTGCGTAGTTGCTACAGTATTCAGTGTGCGCTAGCCGTTCTGGCGACTGCAGGCGTATCGCTTCCATACCGATAGTGTAGCTCACGGTGCGCCTCCTGTCCTTGTTGGTCTTAATGTAGCAGATATGTCCTCGTTGCACAAGATGCTATAATAAGGAGGGAGGAGGTATCTCTATGCGAGTGGTCATCGCAGGCGGCACGGGTTTCATCGGTAAGGCTCTATGTCGGGAGTTATTGATAGCGGGACACGAGGTGATGGTACTCACACGCGATCCGTCGCGCGCTACAGCAAGGGTGCCGCAAGGAGCAGGAGTCACCAGGTGGTCGCCAGAGCAGCCTGAGGGATTGCCGCAGGTGTTGTCAGACGCTGATGCGGTGGTAAACCTGTCAGGTGAGGGCATAGCGGCTCGGCGGTGGACGCCAGAGTTCAAGCAAAGGCTCGTGGACAGCAGGGTGAACAGCACGCGCGCCCTCGTGCAGGCGATTCAGCAGGCGGAACCTCGCCCCCGAGTACTGGTGAACGCAAGCGCAGTGGGCATTTACGGCGACAGGGGCGAAGAGGAGCTGACCGAAGCCAGCCCTGCCGGCGCAGGATTTCTTCCTGATTTGGCGGTGCGCTGGGAACAGGCGGCAGAAGAAGCGCGCAAGGTGGACGTTCGAGTGGTGAAGCTGCGCATCGGTATTGTGCTGGGAGAGGAAGGCGGCGCGCTACAGAAGATGCTTCTGCCTTTCCGGTTCTTTGTAGGCGGTCCGTTCGGCAGTGGGCAACAGTGGTTTCCCTGGATACATCTGGACGATGTGACAGGGATAACCTTACACACCCTGCAGAGCGAAGCAGTGGATGGCACGGTGAACGTAGTTGCTCCGGGCATCGTGCGGTCAGGCGAGTTTTGCAAGGCGCTGGGCAAGGTCATAAAGCGCCCTTGCTGGCTACCCGTGCCAGGTTTCGTGCTGCGGCTGGTGGCAGGCGAGTTAGGCGAGACGCTGTTGTGGAGCCAACGGGTGATTCCCCAGAGGGCGACGCAGATGGGCTACACCTTCCGTTACCCGCAAGTCGAGGAGGCTTTACGGGCTGTACTGGGCGCATACGCATAACGCAGCCCGGTTATCTCCTGATCGCACATACAAGATACATATAGCATGGGCGTCTTGCCCATGGACGCACGCGCAAGATGCGGGTGCCGCTGCTGCTCAGTTCGTCTGTCCGGCGAGTGGTTCTAATACCAGCAATCTTTCGCCCGGAAAGCCATATCCCTGCTTGCGTGCTTCCAGAATAATCCCGCTGGGTGTGTTCAGTCTGTGTATCTCCTCGCGCAGGGCGGCATTTTGTTGCATGAGTCGTTCTCTCTCTACGCGCAGGGCGGCGATGTCCTGTCGTTGCTCTCGAACGGCTTGCGCCAGCGTCATTACCTGTTCGCCAAAAGAAAGCACCAGCTTAAACCCTATCAGACAGGCAACGCCCACCAGCATCCACCGCCCGGCAACGACTGCTGCGCTCTTGTGACGCTTCTTGCTGCGCGAAAACGAGGTTTTCTGTGCGCCCCGATACGCCATTTTCACCCCCTAAGCCACGATCGGCTGTCCAACTGTATGCACCTTAATCAAGTTGGTATTGCCCGGTACGCCAATGGGCACGCCGGCAGTGATGACCACTTTATCGCCTTCATGCGCAAGACCCATACTCACGGCTGTATTCACCGCAGTTTGTAACATTTCCTCCATCGTGTACACCTGCGGTATCAACTGAGGCTGGATGCCCCAGGATAGAGCAAGCTGGCGGTATGTACTCTCAGAGGGGGTAAACGCTACTATCGGCGTTTTGGGGCGATACTTAGAAACAAGTCGCGCGGTGCTTCCCGATGTGGTGGCACAGATGATAGCGTGCGCACTGATATCGTATGCGATGTGGCATACCGCTTCTGCCACCGCCTCCGTCACGCTCAGGCTGCCCGCAACGGGCTGGTTAGGTTGCACCACGACGCCTTCCTTCAACGCCTGTTCCGTACGGGAGGCAATGCAGTGCATCACTTTCACCGCCTCGATGGGGTACTGCCCGACCGCCGTCTCACCCGAAAGCATTACCGCATCGGTGCCGTCCAGAATAGAGTTTGCCACGTCGGTGGCTTCCGCGCGGGTAGGGTGAGGGGCGGAAATCATCGATTCCAGCATCTGGGTGGCGGTAATCACTGGCTTACCTGCGCGATTGCAACAGGCGATAATCTCCTTTTGTATCAGAGGCACTTCGTCGATAGGCATCTCCACCCCCAGGTCGCCCCGGGCAATCATGATTCCATCCGCGGCTTCCAGAATCTGCTCGAAGTTCTCTATTGCCTCACGCTTCTCGATTTTAGCGATGATACGCGCGTCTGCGCTTGCCGCCTCGATAGCATATCGCACCGGCTGAAGGTCTTCCGGCTCGCGCACAAAAGAGACCGCAACCCAGTCTACCCCCTGCTGGATGCCGAAGCGCAGGTCTTCCAGGTCACGCTCGGTAACGGAGGTCACCGGCAGGCGCGTGTCCGGAAGGTTTACCCCTTTGCGGGAGCGCAATACTCCTCCGATGCGCACCTCGCCGCGGATAGTGTTCAGGTCGCGCTGGGTCACAACGATATCCACTCGCCCATCATCGATGAGGATGCGCTCGCCCGGGCGCATCAGGGCAAACAGCGTAGAGTGAGGTAGAGGAATGTTTTCCGCATCGCTTCCCTCCTCTGCCAGCACGAAGCGCACACTTTGTCCGCTTTCTACGGAAACACCTTCTTCCGGAAGAGCGCCCAATCTCAGCTTCGGTCCGCAAAGGTCTTGCAGTATCGCCACCGGTTTACGCAGCTCCGCGCTGATTCGGCGGATATGTGCAATAACCTGCCCATGCGACTCGTGCGTGCCATGCGAGAAGTTCAGCCTCGCCACATCCATGCCCGCCTCGATGAGCTGACGCAGGCGTTCTGGGGACGAGGTGGCAGGTCCCACAGTGCAGACGATTTTGGTGCAGCGCATGCTCGCCTCCTTGTAGTCGCCCCCTCTCCCACAGCGTGGAAGAGGGGGATAAGGGGTGAGAAATTCTTACCTGTTCCGCCGTGAGTAGAAGGCTGCAGCCCCAGGGTAATCGGCGGCGTCGCCCAGCACTTCTGCGATACGTAGCAGCTGGTTATACTTTGCCACGCGATCGGTTCGGCAAGGCGCGCCGGTCTTGATCTGTCCGGCATTCGTGGCTACGGCGATATCGGCGATGGTGGTATCTTCGGTCTCGCCTGAACGGTGCGAAATGACCGCTGTGTAGCCTGCTCGCTTGGCGGTCTCTATCGCCAGTAAGGTCTCGGTAAGTGTGCCTATCTGGTTGACCTTGATCAGGATGGAGTTGGCGACCCCCATCTCGATGCCTCTGTTCAGAAACTCCACGTTGGTTACAAACAGGTCGTCGCCTACCAGCTGGATACGGCTGCCGAGCCGGTCGGTCAATGCCTTCCAGCCATTCCAGTCGCTCTCCGCCAGACCGTCTTCGATACTGATGATAGGGTAGCGGTTCACCAGGTCTTCATAGTAGGCGACCATGTCCGCGCTGGTAAGCACGCGCCCTTCACCCTTCAGGTGGTACATACCATCTTCGTAGAACTCGGAAGCGGCAGGGTCGAGCGCAAGGTAGCAGTCTTCGCCGGGGGTATAGCCCGCCTTCTCTACTGCTTCCACGATGAGGTCGAGCGCCTCAGCATTGGAGCGCAGGTTGGGCGCGAAACCGCCCTCGTCGCCGACGGCGGTGTTGTAACCGCGCGACTTCAGCACACTCTTCAGGCTGTGATACACTTCTACACCCATGCACAGCGCCTCGGGGAAGTCTTCTGCGCCAGCAGGTACCACCATGAACTCCTGCAGGTCGACGTTGCTATCGGCGTGCTTGCCGCCGTTGAGGATGTTCATCATAGGCACAGGCAGGGTGTGCGCGAACGCGCCGCCCAGATACTGGAACAAGGGTAGTCCTACCCCTTCCGCCGCCGCTTTGGCTACCGCCAGCGACACCCCTAAAATAGCGTTTGCCCCCAGCTTGCTTTTGTTGGGCGTGCCGTCCAGTTCGCGCAGCAGGTTATCGATAGCCACCTGGTCGGTTGCGTCCATGTCTATAATCTCAGGCGCGATACGCTCGTTTACGTTGTCTACCGCATTCAGTACACCCTTCCCGCCATAGCGTTCGGGGTTGCCATCGCGCAATTCCAGCGCCTCGTTGCTGCCGGTAGACGCACCCGATGGCACTGCTGCACGCCCGCGCGCGCCACCGCTCAGATAGACATCCACTTCAATCGTGGGGTTGCCGCGTGAGTCCAGAATCTCTCGCGCGATAACCTCCTCAATGGTCGTATTCATCTCCCATCCTCCTTTGCCCAAAGGGTCACCGCCGTCAGTATAACATAGCGCTTTGCGGTTTAGCAAACGGGGTGGTTTAATGGATGCGCTGTTGTTGGAGCCAGTGGATGTGCTGCTTTTGTTCGCTTTTGTGTCCAATGAGCGCGACGATTTTACTTGTGCCGCGCAAGTAGAAGTATAAGCGATAGTCTTTTGCAAAATGGATTTCCCGGAAACACGTACCGGTGATACTCTTCCCCCAATTGGGAGGGTACACAGAATAGTTCAGATCCAGTATAACTCTCTCCGCCGCGAGCAGCAAGTTCTCATCGGTTTGCTCCGCAAACCACTCCAACGCTTTCTCGTCGAGCTGTACGTAAGCCATCAGCCGCTGAAAGCGGTGATGATAGTCTTCCTTACGCCTGGTTCTTATATTGTGTAGCTGTTCACGCAGCATGCTAATTGTTTGCTCAGCCTGCGTTTTTTGCTCCTGCAATTGTTGTATTTGCTTCTCCGCCCACGCCGCAACTTCTTCTAACTCCTTTTCTGCTCTAAGACGTCGATTTTCCGCTTCTTCCATCAATTGCATAGAAGCGAGTAGCTCCTCTTTAAGGCGATGCACTTCGCTTTCTGCAAAGCTCAGCTGGAGGTGCAGGGTAGAGTTTTCTTGCACGACACGCTCCAACTTTTTGCGGATATCATTCCTACTGTTCGTTGCTCGCTGTAGTTCACTCTCTAAATTTTGTGTTTGTGCTTGTAATGAATCCCTGCGTTTGACAGCAAGCATATACTGCTGTTGCTGTTTGTCCTTTCGCTGGTGCGCCTTTTGTATCTGCGTCTGCACATCAACTAACTGTTTTTCCGCTTGTTGCAATGTTTGGCGGACTTGCGCAAACAGGGTAACCCGTTCTTTTACAGGCAGTGGTAAGGGATCATCCTGCGAGAGCAAGAGAATAGCTCGCTCCTGTGCCATTTCCTGCTGTTCATGTATCTCTTGATACCAACGCAGCAGGGCGCTCAGTGTGACCATGTTCAGCAACTCGAGGTTCAACCGATTGCCTTGATAACCGAACATTAATACTGCCATTGTTCCAAGCAGTCCCCAACCTACTGGACCTGTGAGAACGGATAGTACTGTGCTAGCGGTTGTGTAAACACCAAATGGAAGAGTAATCCCAAGCAGAGTCGTGAAGACAGTGTGAATAAAGGTTGACAGGGCTATATATACTGAGAAGCCCAAACTATTGATAAAGATCATCGCTCCACCGCCCTCGACAATCCGCTTCATAACAGCTATGAGCGTGTCCGCTGTTATCTTTTCTACACCCGACATCTTCCGTAATTCTTCGACAACCTGCGAAGGCGATGTACGCAATGCTTCTTCTACCTGTTTGTACATTTCTCGGCGTCTGATTTCGTCTGCTTTTTCGTAGGAGTCAAGATAGCCTTTGAGTAGCGATAGAAGTCCATGATGAAGCAGTTCCCGAGCAAGGCTTAAAGGCGGCTGGGCAACATCAACACCATATTTCTGAGCAGCTTTCTGGAGTAGCAGTAGACTGATTTCCTCCTCGCTATTATATGCAGATGCTTTAGTGCGGCGCACGATCTCAGTGAACAAAAAGCGCTGCCTTTGTTCCGGGTGTAAGTTAAGGAATTTGTCTTTAGATTCTTTAATGAGAGAAGCAATGCGTTCAGCAGTAGGGAATGGAAGTAGACGAAGAAGCTTGGTCAACTGCAAGGTATCAAGAAGGGCTGCAAGCGCTGCTTGTTCATCTGCAGAACAGTGCGATAGTGCCTTTACGAGGTTAGTCGATACTTGCATGCTCAATCCTCTTGGTTAAAGATGTAATAGCCTTCTTATTCGCTACCTTCCCCGGGTGTATCCTGCTAACTAGTAGGCGGTATCAATCACATCTGCTGACTTATGCCTATGGCAGAGATCTACTGTTATCCGTGCTCACGTACCCTTCGCACCAGTACTCGAGGAACTCCCACGCATGGTCGGGGTGCGCGCCATCGTTAGAAATCACCTCTACTATCACATTGGGAGCACCGCTGAGGCGTTGCAGGTTGTCGCCGAATATCACAAAGACACCGGGTTGATGTACGATCTCTGGCGGTCTAAACGGGATAGTCAGCATTTATCTATTCAGTGCGTGTGTGCTCGTCCCGCCATCGGAGAATCTGCTTATGGGGTATATCCAATTGTTTTGCAGGCAGTCTGCATGGAGATCATCTCTCGCTCCTTTATATCACCCTTGACAACCCCTCTTTCAGGAGGCATAATAATATCTGGATGCTGCCCGGTCGTCTAATGGCAGGACAGCGGCCTTTGGAGCCGTTAGTGGTGGTTCGAATCCATCCCGGGCAGCCAGTTTCTTCTCATACCTCTGCCCGGAGCAGCGCGCGAGGTGACGACCATGAAATGGAGGCGCATCACCAGAGACCCCAACCAGATGGGAGGCGTGCCCTGTATTCGCGGTCTGCGTATCCCTGTAGCCACTGTCGTCGCGATGGTCGCCGATGGGATGACGGAAGAGGAAATCCTCGACGCCTATCCTGACCTCGAGCCAGAGGATATTCAGGAGGCACTGCGCTACGCTGCTGCAACGCTACAAGAGCAGGAACTACCCCTGGTGATTCCCGCGTGAGGTTTCTGGTAGATAACGCTCTGTCTCCGCGCGTCGCCACAGGACTCCGTCAGGCAGGCTTCGATGCTGTGCATGTCAGGGAATACGGTATTCAGTCGGCGGACGACGAGACCATACTGAAGCGTGCCGCAGAGGAAGACCGCATCATCATTTCCGCCGATACTGATTTCGGCACATTGCTGGTGTTGCGGCAGACAGCGCAACCATCGGTGATACTGTTGCGGCGACTCCTGGAAAGACGACCTGAGAGGCAAACTGCGCTCATACTGGCTAACCTGCCGACTGTAGAGGCAGCTCTGAGGAAAGGAGCCATCGTTGTTATAGAGCAAGAAAGAATAAGGATCCGCCTTCTGCCCTTTGGCAGTGAGCCTCAGATGTGAATGGCTGCCTTACTCATACCTCAACGCTTCTATCGGCTCTTTGCGTGCGACGCGAATGGCGGACGCAACGCCGACAATCACCCCCAGCATCGTGAGCAGGGAGCGAAGCCGGTGGTCCAGCAGTGCACGCCACGCTACCAGCAGGTAATCACACCACGCCAGATGACTGCGCATAGCTCAGAAACACCTGATACGCCCACTCGTCCCATTCAGGCTGGATGCCGATGCCTTTCAGGTCGGGGTAGTTCTTGGCGATAAAGCCCCCGCAGAACAGCTCTACCATGCGGTGTGCCTCGCGCTCGATAAGATGTCTGTCGCCTGTTGGCAGCACGCGCTGGATGTCTACCGGCGAGTACAGACACATCTTCAACTCGCGCAATTTCGCCGCCAGACGCTCCAGACCGTACAATGCGGGCTGGTCAAACTGCATACAGCAAATGCCCACCTCCGCGACATCATCCAGAATATCCCACACGTACCCGCACGAATGCATGATGACCTTTACACCATGCGCCTCTGCGGTGCGGCACAACCTCGCGAACAACGGCTTGAATATCTCGCGCCACATCGACGGATGAATCAACAGGCGGTCCTGCACGCCCCAGTCCTCGGCGAACATTACCGCATCTGCCCCCGCTTCCGCATACTGGATGATGATGCGTTCCAGTAGTCCGGTCACGCGCTCGTGCAGCTCGTCGATGTTTTCGCGCTCGAGCACCAGATCGGCAAAGTAGTTTTCCATCTTACGCAGGTAACGGCAGATGGCAAAGGGGAAGCCGGGCAGGAAGCCCACACGGTAGCGCTCGGTCTCCAGAGCGAAACACTGTCGCACCGTTTCATAGCGTGCTGGGTTGTCCATATCGGGCAGCTGGTAATCTTTCAGCTTCGCCCAGTCGTCCAGCGCGGGCTGAAATACCTCGCCTCGCTGACCACCGTACACTGAACGATACCAGATATTGCCCCACTCGTCGGTAAAGTACTCTACCTCGCCCTCCACCCAGCGTTGTTGCTGCCATGTTTCGGAAGGCGAGAAGCCAGCGAAGCAGAAATCGTTCATTCTGTCGCCATCAAAGTCCATGCCGATTCGCGGCGGGTTGTCGCGCTCTAAGTTGCGACGAGCGACCTCACGGGGTGTCATCTGTGTCCTCCTGCTGTCATCAGCGAGTAATGAGCGGGCACGCACTATTAGGCACGCCAGCCAGTGTGCTACGTGCATCCCGCGTGTGTTCCAGCGGGCAAGATGCCCGTGCTACGTCATGCGTATATACCTTTGCGCAAGGCAAGTACGCAGGGGCAAGTATATATTCGTCTACTTTCTGTCTTATCTCCTGCACGCTCGCATCCAAATCTCAGCCTGCGGAGAAATGGCAAGGTGAGCCGCGCTTTTCGCTTGTTGGGGGAGTTATTCCTGCAGAGAAAGGCATGTGGGGAAGAAGGGATGCTATGGGTTCGGTGTCGCACGTTATATGCTAAACGCCCCTGAGGAGGCTTTCGCTTCCCCAGGGGCAACTATCTCACATAACATTACTCATCAGGATAGACGCGGTTCGGCTCGCGGAAGAACATCTTGGCGTGCCCGTCGCGGAAGCAGATGTTCACCGCATAGATCGCGCCGAACTGTCCAGTGTGCGGGGTCAGGTGCAAAGGCACATCCTCGCGGAACATCTGGATGCGCGAGGGGTACAGGATCCTCATGTTCGGGTTCGAGCAGGATGGGCTGCCCCAACCCTGACCGATGGGTGGGAACCAGGCCTCCTGGTCAACGCGCACCTGCCCCGGCTGTTCAAACGTACCACCGATGCCGGTACAACCTGCGGTGTTCCAGAAACGGTAGCTGGTGTAGAAGTGGTCATACTGGTTGTCCGGCTGCGGTCCTACGCCAGCGTACGTGCTGCGGCAGATGTGCTGTCGTTTGTAAGCATCAGATGGGCAGTAGAAGATGTCGGTGTTCTTGATGTAGGGCGACAGTGCAGCGATGTACTTACGCGGACCAAGGTCTGGGTCAGCGGCGATCTCGGGGTCATACACTGGGCTGGTAGACGAGCAAGCAGTGTTGTTACAAACCGTGCACCCCGGGAAGTTAAAGCCTCGCCCGTTCAGGTGGTACATGTAGCCGTCATAATCGCTGGCATACTGCAGCATTGCCAGTCCCAACTGCTTCATGTTGCTCAGGCAGCTGGTCTGTCGAGCCTTCTCGCGTGCCCGCGCGAACACCGGGAACAGAATGGCTGCCAGTATCGCGATAATCGCGATAACCACGAGCAGCTCGATCAGCGTAAACGCCCTGCGCTTCATCGGGAAATGCCTCCTTCCTACGGTTATTCGCTTAAGTACTTTCATTATAAGCAGGTGTGCTACATTTGTCAAGAGGAATACGAACAATTTCGAGCATATCGAGAACAAAATCACGAAGTAGCACGGCAGAAAACCGGTAATGCACCGGGCATGTTCCAGTACATTGATTGCTACGTTATTTATCGGTGCCGCTACAGCGGCTGACTAACGCTCTCACTGTCACGCTGAGCGTAGGCGAAGCATCCTGTTCTCACCTTGTCATGCTGAGCGCAAGCAAGCATCTCGTCTTTCTTGTCATGCTGAGCGCAAGCGAAGCATCTGTCTGTAACGAGCAACCGAGATTCTTCGCTCCGCTCAGAATGACAACGAGGCTGGAGGGCGAGGCTGCTGCCGAGCCGTCTGTGTGGTCGCGACGGA
>JANWYZ010000054.1 GCA_025054895.1 bacterium
TTTCACGTACTCCACGCCCTTACAGAGCAGAGCCAATCCTAAGCCCTTCCCCCTTGTGCTCTCCGCAAGCCCGATGGGGCCCAGCCCGCCGTACGCCTCTCCCAGCAGCTTGCGCCAGTAGATGGACGGCCCGATACGCTTTGAGCCTCGGTGGAAAGTGTGACAGAAGCCTACCACTTCCTCGCCCTGCGTGAGGAGGAGGATGTCGCGCGGGTCGTCCTCCACCTCCAGCCGCTTCGCGGTTTCATAGTACCACCTGCCTGGGAACTCCTTTTGCAGGAAGCGGAGCAGGGCAGGTACATCTTCGGGCGTGCAGGAGCGTATAGCGTACTCGTCGCGCAAGCGATGCAGATTCGCTTCCACCTCTTCGGGCACAAGGTAATCCGCCAGTTCTCGCACCAGGTCTACCACAGCGTGCTCGGCAATGGAAAAGCCTGCCTCGCGCAGGAGTTGCTGATGTAAAGTCTGCTCTGCGGGAACGCCCGGGAAAAGGTGCGCGGGGTCGGAGCCGTAGCTGACATGTGCTCTGCCCTTCACTCGCAGCCAGTTCAGAGCCGTTTGCAACAGCTGACGCGCCGCTTGCACGCCCTCTTCATCCGGACGAAACGCCAGCGCCCCGACCCAGCCATGCTCGGGCATCATGCCAGCTGAGCCGAGTGGCTCCTTGCATACTTTCGCGTGCGCGTATGCCAGCAGGACCCCGCTATCCCTCTCGACCACCCAAACTGCTTCAGGGTCAAAGTGCGCATCTCTGAGCACGTTCTGCTCGAACAGGGCGGAATCCAGAGGAAACTGCGCCCCCATACATTCGTTCCACAGCTTCAATACCGCAGGCTCGTCTCCCGCGCGATAGGAGCGTATCTGCATCGTTAATGCGCTACCTGCTTTCCATATTTGTCTAACTGTGCTCGCAGGTGCGCATCGTAGCGCGATATGATGTCGCGCGTGAGGATGATGCGCCCGAGCAGGTCGCCTCCGTCGCCCTCGATCACTTGCATTACGTGCGCCGGCGCGAAAAGCTTCTCGAAGGGGTCTTCCTGTAGGTTAACGTCTCGTTCGAAGATGGCCTGCTGGATGAAGGGAGCCATCGCGCGGCGCACAGGCGCGTAGTTTTTCACAAGCCAATTTCGTATCTGCTGGTATTTTTCGTCACAACCGTCATGCACAGTATCGCGCGCCGCCCAGCATAGCACGTCCACCAGCTGGTCGTACCGTTCGTAGAAAGCAAGGAACTGTTCGCGCTGGCGTTTGCATTGCGCCAGTGGGTCGGTGCGTTCTAAAATCCAGTGCGCCACCTGAGACACCCTGTCCTGCACCCACACACTGAGAAGGCGCGCCCCCCGTACTGCCCACAGATAACATCGTCGTATCAGATAATAGCGTGACCAGAGCGCGCGCAGCCAACGAACCTCTGCGCCTTCTTGCCAACGATGCATGGTCGCCTCCTTCCTCTTTCACTCCGCAGTGCGCTGCACGAAATTGAGCCGTAAATCGGTTAGTAAGCGTTCCAGGTCGCGGCGCTGAGTTTCTGTGAGATGTGCTTTCAGCACCTCTGTCAGCGCCGCCACGCAATCGATAGCAATCTTCGCCTGCGGCAGGTCTGTCCGCAATTCCCCCGACACCGGGTCTTTCCATAGACCCATTTTTATCCACGCCTGAGCCTGCATCTCCTCAATCATCCACAAGGCAACAGTAATCACGTCCACAGGTTGCTGAGGCGTTTGCTCCTGCGTGCTCTCCTCCCACTGCGACTGTGGCTGTTCCTCCATGCCAACACCTCCCGCAGTTTCAGGGATTATATCACACCTTGTGCAGAACGGCAACTGTTCATCTGTCTGCCTGTAGTTTCAAATGGTAATCGCCGGAGCCTACTTCTACCACCATCCAGTCACCCGCATCGCGCGCGCTTCTGATACCGGGCACCCTCGGCACAAACGTGCCTTTGTGCCACACTCTGCCTTCCGCTTCCGTTATGGTAGGATGGGTGATGCCCAGTTTGGGGATATACACTGTCGCCGAGCTGTTGGGGGGGACCACCACGCTGAGCAGGAACGCATCACGGCGTTTTTCCCAGCGTACACCTACCCTGCCGCGAACGGTGTCTACCGAGGCTTGCGCCCAGCGCAGGTCGCCTACAGGATGGGGACGCACGGTGAAATGCTGCCAATCGCCATGCGAAGCGTCGGGTTGAATGCCTGCCAGCGCCTCGTAGAACCAACCGCTCACCAGCCCAAAGGCAGGGTGATTATGCGAGTTCATGCCGGGGCCCACCTCGTACTTCCACAGCTCCCATATCGTGGTGGCTCCCATACGTACCATGTATCCCCAGCTGGGGTAAGTGTCTTGCGAGGCGACCAGGTAGGCAATGTCCGCGCGTCCGTACATAGTCAATGTGTCCAGCAGATAGCGCGTGCCGATGAAGCCCGTGCTGAGATGCCCTTTATGGTTGACGGTGATGTCGTGTATTACGTTGTCCAGCACCTTTTGCCGATGCTCTTCGGGGACGATGCCCAGATAGAGTGGGAAGATGTTGGAGAACTGGCTGCCGTTGCCGTACTGACCGCTTTCAGCGTTCCAGAAGCGTCGGTTGAAGGCATCAGCAATGCGCTCGCAGAGTTCACGGTATTCCCTCTCGTCAGTGCGTTTACCCAGCACCCGTGCGATGTCTGCCAGTACTTTCACGCTCAGATAGTACGTGCCGGTGGAGATGAGGTCTTTAGGCGTCTCTACCACTGCCACCCAGTCGCCGTAGTTATTGCGTGTGAGGATGCAGCTGTCTCCCGCTTCGCGGCGCAGCATCTCTACGTAGCGTTTGAATCGCTCGTAGTGCGCTTCCAGCAGGTGTTTAGCGCCGGTGTGGCGGTACATATCCCACGCGATAAAGAGGTATGCCCCTGCCCATTGCGGGTCGCCCGGGTTGGTTCCCCACACGTGCGGCACGGTATCGGGGATGCGTCCGTCTTCGCCCTGCGCGTCGGCAATGTCGCGCAAGAACTTCACGTAGGCAGACTCGGCGGTAAAGTTGTACAAGCCCATGTTCGCGGTCATGTGGGCGTCGCCCATCCAGCCCTGTCGCTCGTCGCGTTGGGGGCAGTCGGTGGGCACGCTGTGCCAGTTAGTGCGATAGCCCCACTGCGCGTTGCGCTGGATCTGGTTGAGCAGCTCGTTGGAGCATTCGAATTGCCCCCGCTGCACAAAGGAGGTGTGTACTACACGTCCTTCGATGTCCTCTGGTTTCAGTACTCCCGGATAGCCTTCCACCTGCACGTAGCGGAAGCCGTGATAGGTGAAGCGAGGTTCGTAGACCTCTATTCCCCCACCCTTCAGGATATAGGTATCGGTAGCCCGGGCGGTGCGCAGGTTCTGCTGGTTCACCAGCCCGTTTTCAAACAGCACTTCGGCATGTTTGAGTGTGATGGTAGTTCCTGCCTCGCCCTTCACCTTCAGGCGGCACCAGCCGGAGAAGTTCTGCCCGAAATCGACCACGAACACGCCGGGGCGCGGCTCAGAGAGCCACTGCGGTTTCAGCGTTTGCGTAACCCTGATAGGGGGCATCATCTGCGCCGAGAGGGTGATTTCAGGCAGTTCGCTAATCATCACCGGTTGCCATGTGTCTTCCCGTGCAACAAAGCCGGGCTCGCACCAACCGGGCTGTTCCAGTCGGGCATCGTACGTCTCGCCGTGGTACAGGCTGTTTTCCAGGATGGGGCTTTTCGCCCAGCGCCACTCGGCGTCGCTGGTGATAACCTGTTCAGAACCATCAGCGTATTCGATATGCAGTTGCAGCAGCAGATGAGGCTTGCCTTTCCACCAGCCGTTGCCCAGCATCGCGCCGACGCAGTTGTCGCCGCGGCGAAGCAGGCGCGTCACATCATAGGTGCTGTAGTACACCCGTTTTTGAAAGTTCGTATAGGGTGGATCCAGCAGGCGGTCGCCCACCTTCTGCCCATTGAGGTAAAGCTCGTAGTACCCCAGACCCGTTACGTAGGCGCGGGCGCGTTTGACTCTGCTTTCCACCTTGAATATTCGCCTCAGCATAGGGGCGTAGGTATCCGAGGGGCGCGATTCGCGCACTCCGTCGGTAAGCATTGCTCTGCTCCAGTCGTTCTCCTCGATGCTATCCTGATTCAGCCCGGCGGTAGTTACAGGGGCATTAAGCGCGAGGTTTTCCCCCTTTGCGTTCAGCACCTCCAGCTCCGCCAGCGCAGCCAGCGGGCGCGAATCGGCAGGATGGTGCAATTTGGTGATTACCAACCGCACGTAACGCGCCTTCTGCGCACCCACTTCGAGAGAGAACGGCTGTGCGCCCGGGTTCGGCACGTCGGCTCCTGTGTAATCGGCAAGAACGCGCGGTCGGGCGAAATCAGGGTCGTCGCTAACCTCCAGCCGGAAGCGCACCGGAAAGCCGAAACCGGGTTCATCGCGTACCCAGTTGTGTGGTCGAGCAGGGTAAAGCACCACCCGTTCGAACTCGACGGGCTGACGCAGGTCTAACTGCACCCACTTGGTTGCGTCTACGCTGTCGGCGAATTGCGAATGCCAGCCGTTTCCTCCCCCTCTTGGCACAGCAATCCATTTTGCCTGCCAATCAGTGGGATGTAGCAAGGCGGTTTCGAAGGTGGCAGGCTGACTGTATGCACTGGTAACGTCATGTTGGTCCCATATCCGCACGCGCCAGTAGTAGGTTGTCCGGCTCTGTAATGGTTTGCCCTCGTAGCGGACGTGCAGGCTTTGGAAGGAGATCACCTTGCCGCTATCCCACATGTCTGCCTTGCCCTCGCGGAGCAGTTCCGGTCTGCTCGCGACCTGAATCTGGTATGCGCTCTGGCTGGCACCGCGTTGCTGGTGCCGCATCTGCCACGAAAAGCACGGCGCAGGGGTATCGATGCCCAGAGGGTTCTCCAGCCAGTCGGTGAGGAGATGAGAGACGCTAAGACGACGTTTGGACTCGCCCGGTAGCGCACATAAGAACACCAGCACAAGGATAAGCAGCCAATCCATTCGCAACCTCGCTTTTTCCTCCTTACCCATGATGATATGGCTATTCGCCCTCGTCGGTTATGTTCCTGCAACACCTGATTCGAGTGCGAGGATGCTCTGTAGCTGGCGGGCGTTATCGGGGGCATAGCCGTTGGTGTCGTTATTGAAGTACACAAACACGTGCTGTACCTCCTGTAACAGGTTGCGAATATGCGTGGCGAGGTCATGCAGCTCCCCAGTGCTGTAACAGTAGTCGTATGCTCGCGTTATCCCATGCAGGCGTATGTAGGCGAAGGGGGCGGTCACTGTCCAGTTCATCGGGTAGCGAGGGTAGCTGATAGTGCAGTGTGCTACTCCCATTGCACGCAGCATATCGTACACCTCCTCGCATTCCCACGATGGGTGGCGAAACTCCACCGCTATCCGCACACCCTTGGGGAACGTTCGAAGGAATCCTTCCAGCAGGCATACGTCTTTGTGAAGCCCGGGCGGCAGTTGTACCAGTACCACGCCCAGTTTACTGCCCAGCAATCCCAGTCGTTCCATCCACCGCTGTACGATTGGCTGACAATCATGTAGACGCTGTATATGCGTTGCCTGTCTGGAAAACTTCGCGGCGAACACAAAACCCTCCGGCGTGCGCCGATACCAGCTGGTTACCATGTTCTCGAAGGGCAGGCGGTAAAAACTGCTGTTAATCTCGACGGTAGGGAACACCCGTGCGTAGAAGGCAAGCCATCCCTCGCGTTCCAGTTCCGGTGGATAGAAGATACCCTGCCAGTGGTTGTAGCTCCAGCCGGAAGTGCCGATAAGCACGCGCTGTGCCATGCGAAGTTACCTCCTGCCCACGGTGTCCTCTTGACGATTCGCCCTCAGCTCCGATATAGTCCTTGTGGGGCGAATACCTCGGGGACGAATTTCCAGGAAGGCAGAACCGGATGTCTGTCCATCCAACAGACGTGCGAGGCGCTGGTGAAAGGGGCGCTCCTTATCAGGACGCGACGGGGCGTGTTCCTCCAGCAGCACGTGCATCCTGCACGTGGTGGATCACGGGCGAGACGCCCGTGCTACGTTGAAAACCTCTGCTCGGAATCATGCGTCCGAACCGATGCCTAGCCAACAAGGAGGCGAACAGTTGAGCGAGAGTACAAGCCGATCCGCTCTATTCTTAGACCGAGATGGAGTGATCAACACTGACCCAGTGCAGTTTGTCACCCGACCGGAGGAGCTCCAGCTGATACCTTCGTCGGCGGAGGCGATCGCGCGTTTTAATGCGCTGCAGGTGCCGGTAATTGTTTGCTCCAATCAGTCGGGGGTGGCGAAGGGATTGTATACCCTCGACATCCTGGAGCAGATTAGCGAACGGTTGCAGCAGATGCTTGGCGAATACGGCGCGCATATCGATGCCTTCTACTACTGCCCGCATGACGACGCAGACGGTTGTGATTGCCGAAAGCCTAAGCCGGGCTTACTACTTCGGGCGGCGCAAGAACACGCTATCACGCTGGAACGTTCGGTGTTCGTGGGCGATTCGTGGAGAGACATCATCGCGGGACGTACAGCAGGCGTGAAGACCGTGCTGGTAATGAGCGGACACGTGAAGCCGGAAATGCTGGGCTCACCCGAGATAACGAACCACCCGCCTGACCACGTTGCCTCTGACCTGAAAGAGGCGATGGAGTGGATCCTACGCCAGCTGGACGGAGCCGTACAGCGTAAATGAGCGCTCATCTCGCACGCCAGCTCCTCGCGTTTATCCTGCTGGCAACGCTATGCGCGTCCACTCCCGCTCAGCAAGATGTATGGCGTCTGCTGGCGCGGCGGGTGGAAGCTCAACAGTTCCGCCGGTTTACTGCCGAAGGGGATGCGGAGGTACAGTGGGGCGCCCGACGTGTACAGGCGCAGCGTATCGAAGGCGACATGGAAACCGGCTGGATTAGCGCCGCGGGCAACGTGCTTGTCTCGGACGAACGAGGAACGCTCTCTGCCGCGCAGGTACGTTTCAATCTGAAAACACGCGAGGGTGATATGTCGAGCGTGCGTGGTGAGGTAGAGGGTATCTTCATCACCGCCGACTCGCTGCGTTCCGAAGGCAATACGCTGAGTATGCAAAACGTGACCTTAACCACTTGCGATAAGCATCCGCCTGACATCCTGCTCTCCGCAGGCAGTCTGAGCCTGAGTTCTAACTTACGGATACGCGCCCGCCACTTATCGTTGTGGGTAGCAGGAAACAAGTGGATAACAGTACCGTACCTGAGCCGACGCATCGGCAGGCGTGAACCGGGCGAGCCGTTGTTGCCCCAGGCAGGTTACTCGCGCCGACGCGGCGTGATGCTATACTATGGCGACCTGTTGCCACAAAGCTGGGGGCAAATGCGGTATGGATTGCGGGTTTTCACTCGACATGACCCGGAGGTACGGGTAGACCTGTTGCGCAGGTTGGATAACACAGGCGACCAGGAGCCTCTGCGCTATCTGGAGCCTACCGAACGTGCGGGAATCTCTTTTTTAGAGACCATCGGCGCTTACACCTGGCGTATACCGCCGCGCGAGGAGCGAAAGCAGGGCATATTCCTGTCTCTACGAGTAAACTCACCGGTGGAAAATCTACAGCGCACCGATCTGTATTTGCGTGGCGTGGAGGCGGGCTACCAGACCGTTCAGCCGCTGGGTGGGGGACTGCTGGAGACGGAGTGGAAAATGGGACGGCTACGGGAAAGCCCTGCGCTGGTCACCTCCAACCGCGCCCTCGCTCTGGTACGCTGGCAATCACAGATACTGCAGGTGGGCAGACAAGTCGGTACGGACGTGGTTCTGGAGGCAAGGGTGGGCGCGTACTCTGGCTCTGAGGCGTACAGCTGGATACGGGCGCAATGGGGCGTGTACTGGGAGGCTGGGGAGCGTTTGCAAGCAGGGGCTGGGCTATCGTTTGCTGCAACAAGAGGTCACAGCCCGTTTGTGTTTGACCAGCTGGAGACGCGGAGAGAAGCGCGTTTACGCATGCGGCTCAGCGGACGCTGGGGCGTGGATGTCTTGGCAATATGGGACATGGATCACCGCCGCTGGCGCGACTGGCAGGTCGCATTAACGCTACCTGCTCACTGCGTGCAACCACGCATCCTGTGGAGTGATCAGCAAAGGCAGTTACAGGTGCAGCTAAGCCTGGTAAGCCGCTGAACAGCATGCCAGTCGTATAAAGAACAGCAAATCGCTGCCTCAGCACAGTGTTCGGTGCTTTGTTCACGTTTGCATGGTTGCGACGGAGCGCGACCCTCCAGTAGCACGCGCATCCTGCGCGTGGCTCATGGGCAAGATGCCCATGCCACATCAGAACACCTGCAGGACGCGACGGAGCGCGACCATCCAATGCTGTCATGCTGAGCGCAAGCGAAGCATCTCCCTGTATCGAGCCAACGAGATTCTTCTCGCTCGAGCTATACTCACGCCCTTCATGTCACTTAAGCGTTTCAGTATTCGCCTTGCGCCTCGCGGGTTCCTTTGCAAGCAGGACGGGCGTTTTCGTGTGGCGAAGCAAGGGAACAAACACTGAGGCGAAGGGGAGAGTGATTGGATGACCGGACAAGACACCATCTGGGCGTATCTGGTTCACCTGAGCTTCAACATGTGATGCGACCGCGAGACTTCAGAGTGCGCCGAGTATGGCGTGTACGCGCCCTACCTGCGCTGTGACGAAGAGCTGTGGGACGAACTGGTAGACCTGATGCCGCGCGCTGGGGTGAATATGGTAGTGATTGACCTGGGGGATGGAGTACAATACCGTTCACACCCCGAAATCGCTGTGCGAGGGGGTTGGAGTACGACAAAGCTAAAGGAACAACTCGAACGCCTGAGAGATAGGGGAGTGGAACCGATTCCCAAAATGAACTTCTCTACGGCGCATGATGCGTGGTTGGGCGAGTACTCGCGCTGCGTGTCTACACCGCAATACTATTCGGTATGCCGTGATCTGATTGAGGAGGTCATTGAGTTATTTGACGAGCCTCGTTTCTTCCATCTGGGCATGGATGAGGAGACATGGGAACATCAGCGGCATTACGCCTACGCAGTAGTGCGACAGCATGAGCTCTGGTGGAATGATTTGCACTTTCTGGTGGAGCAAGTAGAGCGGCACGGTGTGCGTGCGTGGATATGGTCGGACTATTACTGGCACCATCCCGAAGCCTTCGTGAAGAACATGCCGCGTTCGGTGGTGCAAAGCAACTGGTATTACGGTGCTGAGTTCGACCTGCAAGACGCGGCGGTACGTGCCTACCTCGAACTCGAGCAACACGGCTTCGAGCAAATACCGACAGGTAGCAACTGGTCGAGCGATGTGAACTTCGAGCGCACCGTGCAGTTCTGTCGCAGCGCGATTGCGCCGGAGAGGCTACTGGGCTTTCTGCAGACATCGTGGAAACCGACGCTGGCGCAGTGTCGGCAAAAGCACCTCGACGCCCTGCAGCAAATAGCGCACGCGAGAAGCAGATAAACTATACAAATCTCTACTATGCAGACCGGTTGACAATCTACCGACAGCTATGATAGCATGATTAAGGAGCGAACACGAGGGCAACCGAGCCTGACGGGAGGATAGAGGAGGAAAGGCGTAACTGATGGAACGCAAATACAAGATTCTGGCGGTGGATGATGAGCCGCACATTCGCCGTCTGGTACAGGTGAACCTGGAGCGGCACGGGTACGAGGTAGTTACCGCCGCGGATGGCAAGGACGCGCTGGAGAAGGTCGCCACGGAAAAGCCGGACCTCGTCGTGCTGGACGTGATGATGCCTTATATGGACGGCTTTGAGGTATTGCAAACCCTGCGCAAAAACCCTGAAACACGCGACTTACCAGTCATTATGTTGACAGCGAAAGCGCAAGATGCAGATGTGTTCCGTGGATGGCAGTCTGGTGCAGACCTGTACCTCACCAAGCCGTTTAACCCGATGGAGCTTATCTCCTTCGTGAAGCGCATCTTCAAGTCTAAAGAAACCGGCGGCGAGAAGCGCTACGAGCTGTAACCCCGGAAAGCGAGGAACGCGATGGGCAAAAATCGTTTGGGGCTGTGGCTGGGGTTGGCTGTCGCCACGATAGTGGGCGTAGGAGTCGCGGCGTATCTGGCTATGCGCCACGAGCGCGAGCAAAGTGAACTGAACGAGGTGCAACGCCTGATTCAGCGTTCGCAGGACATTGTGCAAAGACTGGAGAGCGAATTGAGTAACCGCGCATCGCCGGATGCAAGCGCGTCCCGTGTGTGACAGCAACATAGCCCGAAACGCTCGTTTCGGGCTGTTTTATTGTTGCAGCGTGCGCAGCGTTTCAGAACCCCGTTTCTGTCGCCTGTATCGTTCCCGCACCAGAGGAACACGCCACACTGTGCGCTCTGTTATCCACCTGTACAGCCGCATCTGCAACGTCCGATAAGAAATATTATGTTTTATCATGCTTTGAGGCACCGAAGTGCACACGACAAGCGCGTTGTTTTCGTAGCTGCCGGGTTCGTAGTGCAGGCTTTAGCCTCCCAAGAATACGCTGAAGTGCGCGCTACAAGCGTGTCAGAGGTCTTCAGATTTCCAGACGGTCGAATCGTGCGCTTGTGGGGTCCAGATGCTGTTTGATAGCGTCGTACGCTTGCTGGATGCGCTGGCGAATCTGCTCCGCGCGCCGTCGCTCTTCGGAGCCTTCCGGAAACCGTTCGGGGTTTGCGCGTTCCATCAGCTGCTCGTACGCCTCCTGCGCCTTGCGCATATCAGCATTAGGCGGGATGCCCAGCAGACGAAAATGCGCAAGCAGGTCTGCAGACATCTGCTGGCTATTTCCAGCGGCTGTCTGCCGCTCCATCGGCGTCTGCGCGGCGCGAGTCTGCGAGGCAGTTGGCGCGCTACCAGTAGGCGGCGTGGCGGTCTCAGGCATCGGTTTGGCTCCGGTGCTGCCCGCTGGCTCCAGATACTCTTCCAGCTCGCGCCGTGCGTTCAGCTCGGCTTCCAGCTCGTCCAGCCGTTCGCGTGCTGTTTTTACGTAACCTTTGATGATTCGTCGGATGCGCCGTGTGATGCCCATTTCAGAAACTTGCCCTCAATTCTATGTTCGCCTGTTCGAAGTCCGAACGACGAAACACCACTTGTGGATAAAGTGCGAAGCCGCCGCCCATGTTCTGCTGTACGGATGCCATCCAGCGTATGTCACGAGCGCGGCTGTTCGCCTCTACACGCACCACCGGGTTCAGCCCGGCAGGAAGCCGTATCGACGCCTGCGCGATCAGGTATTCTGTATCCGGCATCTGTCCATGTCGCGCCACAATCGCTTCCACCTGCCACACGGTGACACCGGCTACTTGCCGGGTATCCACCCCAATCAACAATCGGTGACCTTTGCCCAGAACTGGTTCGTATTGCTCGCCGCGAATGAAGCGGAAGGCTGTTTTACTCAGCGCCAGGTTCTCGCCAACCGCTACCGAGGCGCCTAACGAACGCGAACCGAACCGGCAGAACACCCCTTGCTGGCGGCTTCTGCCGTTGCTCGCGAACGCGATATCCAGTATATTGCCTTGCCACAACGGCATAGACAACAGGATGCCTTTTGCCAGCTCGCGCTCTCCCATCCCCTGACCAAACGGCATCCACGTCTTGCCCGCCCGCACACGCCAGCCGCGCCCCTCGTAGCTGAGAAACAGTTGCTCTATCTCGTCGGGGTCTACAGGTTTGTCAAAGTTCTGCAGTTTCTGCGAGACGTAGACGCTCAGTCGGTTTTCCCCATGCAAGGCGAGGTGTACATCGGAATACTCTCCAAATTGCGAGTACAGCAACAGATTAGCATTGCGGTTATTGTCCACCCTTATCCGGGAGCGGATGTTAAAACCGAACTCGTACAAGGGCTCTGCACTACATGCCGCTGTCAGCACCAACCACCCTATCAGCTGCAGTACGATGCACCGCTTCATCACGTCCCGGGGGTTGTGGTGTTACTGTCGCTTTTTAGCTTTGCTTCCAGCTCTTGCAGCTCCTTGTCCACTTCACTGGTCTCTATCTGCACCGGTTGAGCCTGCTGGGCTTCGCCGGCGGGCGGCGCGAGTCCCAATCTGGCTTCCAGCTTTGCCAGCTCTTCCTCGGCTGCCTGGCTGGCGGCGTAATCTTCCAGCTCCGCTAATCGCCCTGTCACGCTTTCGCGAGCCATCTCGGCGCGCGCCTGCGCCTCCGCCTCCGCGCGGCTGATTTTATCTTCCACCCGCTCCAGGTCGCGCGACACGTCATCCAGGGACATGCCTTCCAGCGCTTTGTTGATGGAGTTCTGGATCTGTGCGCTCTTCCAGCGCGCCTTCTGAGCCAGTATCTCGGCTGTCTTCTGGCGCACGCGCTCCTCGTCGCGCTTGATCGCAAGCTTTACCTGTTCGACCACCTGGTCCGCTTGCGCCAGAGCCTGTCTAACCGATTCCAGCGAGCGCTGGTAAGACGCTTTTTCCATCAGAAACTGTTTTGCCAGCTCCCTATCGCCTTTGCGCAGCGCCATCTCTGCTCTTCGCTCAAGGTCTATACAGGCACGTTCCAGCTTTTCTACTTCAGCACGCAGGCGGTTGCGCTCGGTAATCGCCTGAACAGCACGTTCTTTGTTCTTGAGCAGATTCTCGCGCATCTCCTCGCGCGCCTGCTCCAGAATTACCTCAGGGTTCTCTACCTGTCCCAACAGGCTACCGAACAGCGCACGAAGGTACCGAAATAATCGCTTGAGCATTCGCTACAACCCACTCCTTTCACCCTGCGTTGTCACCGGTATTATCCCACCAATTGGGCAGTGTTGTCAACCTTTACCTGTTGCGTGAGACACCTCGAAGCGAGCGAAGTTTCGCAGGAGATTCTATTCCACCAGCAGTAAATCTGCAGCCGACTTGAACTGCTCCTCGTACAGCGTTCGATACACGCCCGGTTTGTTGACCAGCTCTTCGTGTGTACCGATGTCCACTACTTCACCCTTATCCAGCACCACAATCTTGTCGGCGTTAACGACGGTGGAAAGGCGGTGTGCGATGATGATGCTGGTGCGTCCCTGCATGACGTGTTCCAACGCTGCCTGCACGTTCGCCTCGGTCTGGCTGTCCAGCGCGCTCGTGGCATCGTCCAGTATTAAAATCTTGGGGTCGGTGAGGATGGCGCGAGCGATGGAGAGGCGTTGTTTTTGACCAACTGACAGTTTGATGCCGTCCTCTCCTATTTTAGTGTCGTAGGCGTCAGGTAGAGTCATGATGAAATCGTGCAGGTCTGCCTGCTTGGCGGCGCGGATAATCTCCTCCTCCGTCGCATCGTGCCTGCCGTAGGCAATGTTCTCCTTGATCGTAACCGAGAACAGCAGCGACTCTTGCATCACCATACCCACATTGCGCCGTATGGAATCCAGCTTGATGTCGCGCACGTCCACCCCATCTATCAGCACCTGTCCGTCGGCTACGTCGTAGAACCGAGCTACCAGATTGACCAGCGTGCTCTTCCCTGCCCCACTCGGCCCCACCAGCGCTACTACCTCGCCAGGACGGATCTGCAGGTTGACATTTTTCAACACCAGTTGGTCTGGTCGATAACCGAAGCTCACATCGCGAAACTCTATTGCACCGCGCATATTATGGAGCGGCTTGGCACTGGGCGAGTCTTCGATGTCGGGACGGGTGTCCAGCACCTCAAACACGCGATCAATCGCTGCCCCAGCCCACTGTAAGGTGATGTTGAAGTCTACTACGCGCACTGCAGGGTCGTACAGGTAACCCATGTAGAAAGTAAACGCCAGCAGTTCGCCAGCGTGCAGCTGCCTGCCCAGTACCAGCACACTACCGTAATACCACACCGCAGCAGTTCCCACCGCGCGCACCAGACCTGCAAACAAGCCCAGCTGGCGGTTCAGGTGAACCTGTTGCATACCCAGTGCAAAGTTCTCCTGTACTGTTTGCATGAAGCGCTCGGTCTCGTAATCCTCGCGCACAAAGGCTTTCACCACGCCGATGCCCGCGATTTTCTCCTGCAAGGTTCCCAACATTGCGTCCCACTTCTCGCGCAGCTGCACACTCAGGTCGCGGATGTACTTCAAATAAAGCTTATACACCACCACGTACAACGGCACAGCCGCCAGCGTCAACAGCGCCAATCGCCATTCTTTCCAGAAGATGACCCCCGTTACCGCCACGAGCGTGACGATATCGGTAATCAGCGTGACAAAGCCACCCGTGATCATATACTGGATAACGTCGATGTCGCCGGTTAGTCGCGCCATAATTTTGCCAGTCTGGCGCTGGTCGTAGTAGCTCAAGGAAAGGCGGTTGAGGTGGCGGTAGCTCTGGAAACGCAGGTCGAATACCACACGCTGTCCGAGCCAGTTGATAAGATAGTTCAGGGTAAAAGAGACTACTCCGCGCAGCACGTGGATAGCGATCACCGCCCAGAAGACCCAGCTCAGGGCGTGCCACTTCTTGTTGGGGAACACATCGTCGATCACGTATTGGAACAACAGGGGCATCGGCACCGCGCTGACGGTAATGAGCGCCATTAGCAGCACAGCGGCGATTACCCGCCATCGATACGGTTTCAGATAGCCCAGCAGCCGCCAGAAGTTATTCATCGCCTGGTTGCTCCCCTCACCTGCTCAAAGCGAAAGCGAGTGGAAGGAGGTGGTTTCGAAAGACGACTGTTGTCCCATCGCTCGCCGATTGCGATGTTGAGCCAGGCGTCCTTGTCGAAAGCAACGAGATACCGATATTCTATGTGGTGGATGAAGCCGGTCTGTGCGTCGACGAGGCAAGTAATAGTACCCTGCCCCCGCAGCCCTTCGTAGGTTACAGG
>JANWYZ010000055.1 GCA_025054895.1 bacterium
TCTGTCACCCTGAGCGTTAGCGAAGGGTCTCAGATGCTTCGCCTGCGGCTCAGCATGACATTATTGGATGGTCGCGCTCTGTCGCGACCGCCCAAACCCGACGGCTCAGCCCCATTTTCCGTGCGCCCTTGCGAAGCAGAGTTTGATTTTGTCCTTCCCCCTTTACTCTACGTGTGAGTCGGTGGTGGGGAGGAATACGCCCCACCTCGCCCGTGCTATCACCACAGAGGAGGACCGTCAAAAAGTTTCAGCGCCGACAAAGATATCGAAACCTCGTAACACTACCTGTTGCATATTTGGGCGCAAGCATTTATACTGAGAACGTACTGCATACCCGCTTCGGGAAAGGAGGGCAGTATCATGAGATTTCGTTGGTTTCTGACGGCGGTTGCGGTTATCATGCTGGCGGTCGGCGCAGCGCAGGCACAACTGGCGTGGTACGACTCGAAGGGCTTCGAATCTCCTACCTTCCGACCTGGCGTCTTAAACGGGCAAGACGGCTGGGTTAGTGCAGGTGGGGGAGTTTCCGGAGACACTGCGCGGGTGATCACTGCGCCGGAGCCGGTAGTTCACGGGCAAGCGGTCAGGCTAGAAGTAGGCGACAGCCAGGGTGACCACTCGCTGATGTTTCGCGAAATCGCCGATCCTTTGGCAGCAGGGTGGCCGGTCGTCATTGTCTCTTTTGATATTTACCGCATCGGACCCCATCACAGGCAGAACCTGTGGTGGTACTGGATTGACAGCGGAGAGCCAACCTACGGTATCCAGTGGGATATCTCCAACGCTACGCACCCATTCGGCTGGAACCCAGGAGCCTCGTCTACCCCTACCATCTTTGACCGTTACGTCAACCTCAAGATGGTGTGGGACTTCAGCCAGATGAAGGCATATTCCTGGTACAACGGTGTGCTGGTGGACAACGGCATCCCTATCAGCGGCATCTCTTCGCTGACCGGTTGGGGCATCTTGCTGGCTCATGACGCACCGTCGGGAACAGGGGCAGAGGTGGTCTGGATTGATAATTTCGCCATCCACGTCGTGCCTGAACCGGCGAGCTTTGTTGTACTGGCAGGAGGCGCATTGGCGCTGGCGAGTATGAGGCGACGTCGTGCGTGATGACTATACAGCTGGGGGAGCAGAGCGCATCTGCTCCCCTTTTCGAGTGCGTCTCTCCAAAGCGCGACGAGTCATCCTGCCGCCTTTACCTCAGACTCGCCTACAGCTCCCTGTCGAAAAACGCGCCGCGTTCCAGAGATAACCAGAACCGCAAGCCGACGGCAATTGCCCCCACCATCATCCCAAACCACATGCCTCGCACCGCCGCTGAATTGGCGATGTACAGCACCCATTGCGCCATCACAGGCAGCTGCATGTAGGGGGGCAAGCTGTGCGTAAGCCACAAGCCGATCGGTATCTGTCCTAACATCACCACAAACGCCGACGCCATCATCAGCGCGGCTTCGCCTGACCGAATCCGGAACGCGCGGTAGGAGGCGGTCGCTATATGGAACGCCAAGAGCGAGAACACGGTGGAGCCCATCGGGCGCAGCAGGTAGTTGAACACCACATCGTTAGCCTCTCGGAGCCATCCGCTCTGCACACCGTAGCCCAGCCCAGCAACCACGCCTCCGCCCACCGCGAGAAAGAACATTACGCTGCCATACCACTCCGGACGACGGCGGCGGATGTTGCCGGAATGCACCAGCACAAGGCTAATCAGGCCCATGCCCCAGGCCATTGCCCCCAGCACGATGAAGAAGTTGTTCACCGAGGTCAGCCAGTCGGAGAGGTAGGTGGTTGGTCCTGCGCTCACGCGATCTCCCGGGCGCAGCTGGGCAGGTTCTACTTGTTCAGGCGCGCCAGTAGGACGCTCGCGGTAGATTTTGAGGTGACGCGCTAAGGGTATCTGCTGCGTTTGCCCATCGACGCGCAGGGTGAGAGCCTCCTCGCTAACCGCTGCGACCTCGCCCCGCACTGTGCGCCAGGGTACTGTAGGCGGCACCACGAACTCCAGGAAGTAGTACAGCCCCGCCAGAAAAGTCACCAGCGCAATCAGACGGCGTTTGGTCATGGCTACCGATACGCTCCTATCAGTTGCACAAACAGGTTCTGGCTGCCAAGCAAAGTAGTGCTCAGTGCGCCGACCAGGATCACCGCCAGCACCACCATTTTGGCGTAATCCTGTCCAACGAGGCTACCCAGCATGGTGGGTTCTCGAGTAAGGTAGGCGCTGGCGGCGTAGAGCTCTTCGCCGATTACCGTGTAGTCGCAGCTGGCGATGAAGAAAGGAACCTGAAAGTACTGGTCGGTTCCTGCGATCTGGATGGCTCCGGTGCGCTGCCCGGGTTCGGTAAGAAGCAAGGAGGTATAGTCGTACATGCCGAAGAAGAAGTGCGCAGCGGTGCCCTCCTGTTGCATCACGTTAGCGGTTGCCAGTGCAAGCTGGTCGCCCGAGGCGGCGAGGAAGCGGATGTCTTCGGCGTTAAACAGGTCGGGGCGACCTGCCTGCGTATAAGCCTGCTTCACGATGTCCTCCGCAACGGGCACGACCACTGGTATCGCCGTGGTAACGATTACTCGCGAGCCCATCTGCGCTGCCTTACGCGCCACGTAGCCCAGCACGCCCAGCGCAGCCAGCGTGCCCACGTTCTGTACCTCGCCAACGCCGGGATGAAAAATCATTGGACGCCCCATCTCGGTCGCGCGTCCGATAGCTTCATCGATCTCGTTCAGTCCGGGGATGCGGCGGACATAGCCTCCCTTGCCCCGACGCGCCCCAAATATCCTCCAGAGGATGAGCGTGGAGAAGAGCACAATCGCCACCACAATCTGCAGGTTGGCGTGTTCCATCCGTTGACTCCAGTCATTCCGTCCGGTACTGGATGCTTGCTTGATGCTACATCGGACTACCCGCGCCCTGCCAATGCGGCGCGCAGCGCGCGGGAGGCGTTCGCCAGCTCGCGCAGTGCCTCGCTGCGTAACAACATCCCTTCCTCCTGGTAGCGCGTTTCCTTCGTCTCGGCAAAGGAAAGCAGGCTGCCTAATGATTGCTGTAATAGGCTACCAGCCAGCAGAAACCGCTGGTGCGCGTCCAGCACGCGTGGGGTAGGCTTCAGCGATTGCGTAAACCGTTGCAGCTCGTTGCCCTGCGCCTCCAGCCCTTTTAACGTCCTGAAAAGGGTTTCCAGCGTGACCTCACCGTTACTGTAGGAGGCTATCGCTTCCTGAATGCGCTGCGCCAGTCGGCTGATCCCTGTTTCCACTCCATCCGCCAGTGTGGAGTACATTTCGCCTCGTCGCGTCTCGTCCTCTTCGGGCAGGAGTGCATACAGTTTGCTCACCGCTTCCTGCGCCCGAACGAACTGAGCGCGGGCGAGGTACAGTTTCGCCAGACGCATCAGCGGTTCGACGCCGGTGGGCGACCGTTGCGCAGCCTGCTGGTAGCACTCTTCCGCCTCGGTAACGCGGGCGCGGTTCCACAGCAGGTCGCCCAGATGTAGCCACGCAGCGACGTTCTGCGGGTCGCGCTCCAGCATCCGCCGGTACATGGTTTCCGCCTCGTCCAGACGGTTTGCGCTCATATAGGCGTCCGCCAGTGCAAGCAGCAGGGGCGTACTGTCCGAAACCATCTGCATTGCACGCATCCCCTCCGCAACCGCCGCCTCCTCCATTCGCCTCTGCAGATACGCCTCTATCAAACGACGGCGCGGCTCGGGGTCGGTCGGTTTGGCGTCCGCCGCACGCCGGAACGACTCTATGGCATTAGCCAGGTCGCCCACCTTTGCGTATTTCAGTCCTTCCTCAAGAAATTGCCGCATCAACGTAGAAGAGTCTTCCGCTGAGGTGTTGCCGGATGGGGCGACAGGTTGCACCTCTTTCTGAGTAGTGTCTACACGCCCCAGCGTCGCCATCGGTTCGGCAATCAGGCGAGCGATAAGGTTGCTGGCTGCAGTGTGCGCGGTGCTTACAGGGTCTATGGTCATCCCACCCCCAGGCAGCGCGCGCTGTACGGGCTGGCTTTCCAACTGCACCTGCCACGAACGCCCGCCCGCAACGGGTGTCCACACCGCCGAGACCTGAATCACCGATGTTGTCGGCAGGTTCTGCAGCAGGTTCGGGTCTATCCTCTTGCCTCTTGGTGGGCGTGGCAGCACAGGCGGTTTGTCCGACCATGCGGCGCGCACCGTCAACGCAAACTGCCCACCTAACGCCTGCGCGATACGCCGTTTCTGTTCCGCAGAGGGTTGGGCAGCGACATCAGCAGCTTTTAGATTACCTTCTTGCACTAACCGCTGGATGTACGGCGCTGACGGGTCATAAATCAAAGCGTCCACGCGGCGGGTGGCTTCCAGCTGCTCTGCCAGTGGGGTAGCGATGCCCACGTTGGGGTCGGGCTGCCCTCTTTTAGCCTCCACCTTTTCAGCGAAGATGACCACCAGCGGGCGACGCGAGGGCAGCTGGGCAAAAGCAGCAGGAGCGAGCAGCAAGAGCAGAGAAATGCCCAACCACACTTTTCGTTTCATCGTAACTACCCTCCACATGCTGCCAGTCCTTGCTTCGCTGATTCCAGCCCTCTGCGAGCGCGTTCCACGTTTTGCCCTGCCGCAATCTGCCGCTCATACTCGGCGATAGCCTGCTGATAGGCGTTGCGGGCAGAGTCCAGCTCGCCCAACCGGTGGTAACACAGCCCAATCTGCTGGTAGATGAACCCTTTGTCGGTTGCGCCCTGCAGAGCCTTCTGGTAGAGCGGTATCGCTTCTCGGTACCTGCCTGCTAACTGGTGTTGCTGGGCAACCCGCATCAGGTCTTCCGACTCCATTGAAGGAGGCGGTGGAGCAACCACCCCACTGTCGCCTGCAGTGCCCGGTCGCACAGTAATTTCCATCACCGGCTGTCGTCCGGCAGGTTGTCCGCTGGTGCCGGTCTGCAGGGGCACATCCGGCATGACCACTGAACCGCCGCTGGGCAGGGTTGCGCTACCCGATTCCCCCTGCTGCGAGCGGTTGTTCTGTGAAGGTGGAGGCGCGGCGCTGGGCTGCGACGACGGAGCCACCGTCAACGGCGGCAGCGGAGGCAGGGGTATCCTCTCGGTGCGCGTGCCAGATGACAGACGCTCCGCAGCCCGTTCTTGCGGCGGAGCCGCAGGTTGGGTCATCGAAGGCATTTGTGGCGTGCTCGGCTGGATATAACCCGGCGCGGCAGGAGCGTACCAGTTGTAGGGGGCATAGCCCGTGGACGGCGGCGCGGGCTGAACAGGTGCCGCGGGCTGAGGTTGCGGCTGAGTAGACTTTGGACGCTGCTGGTAGTTCATCGCCGCCAGCCCCAGCACAAACAGCCCGACTGTGACGAAGATGCCGATAAGCAGAGGAAGCTGGTTTGGCTCCTCACGAGGCGGTTTCGGAGCCGGCGTCCGCAGGCGACGACGTAGCTCTTCCAGCTTAGCGCGGTCTGCCGCGCTGTTGGGGTTGAGCGCAACCACCTTTTCATACTCCGCCACCGCTTTTTGCAGGTTGCCCTGTTTCTCGTGAATCAACCCCAACAGCGAATGCGCGGAGGTGTTCGCTGGATCCAGCACCAGCACGCCCTCGCACGCCAGAATCGCCTCGTGCAATCGTCCCTCCGCCTCATGCGTTAGTGCCTCATCGAGCAGCTGCTGAATCTTCTCCTGCTGCTCCGGCGAATCCATCTGGAACGCGCTTTCGTCCAGTGTCGGTATCTTGCGCTCCGGCTGGAGCCGATGCCCGCACTGGTGGCAGAACCGGCTGTCGTCGGTATTGTATGCACCGCATTGCGTACAAAACACGGTTTTCACCCCCTACAAGAGGCGCTGCTGATGGCTCTCACCGCGCGGCAGTACCCCCAGATGCTCGTACGCCAGGCGAGTAGCCACCCGCCCTCGCGAGGTGCGATTGAGCAAGCCAATCTGTATCAGGTATGGCTCGTACACGTCCTCAATAGTGTCTCGCTCTTCATTGGTGGCGGCGGACAGGGTATCGATGCCCACCGGACCCCCATCGAACTTCTCGATAATCAGGCGAAGGAACCGCCTGTCGAATTCGTCCAGCCCCAGCGTGTCTACCTCCAGTAGATGCAGCGCCTCATCGGCAATCTGCTGGGTAATCACGCCATCGCCGCGCACCTGAGCGTAGTCGCGCACGCGCCTGAGCAAACGGTTGGCGATGCGTGGGGTGCCGCGCGAACGCCGGGCAATCTCCGCCGCCCCCTCGCGCTCGACAGGTACGTCCAGTATCTCCGCCGAGCGCAGCACGATGGTCTGCAGCTCCTCCGGCGTGTAGAACTGGAAGTACAGCACGATGCCGAAGCGCGCTCGCAGCGGCGAGGTCAGCAAACCTGCTCGTGTCGTCGCCCCCACCAGTGTAAACGGCGGCAGGTCGAGCTTGATTGTACGCGCCGCTGGTCCCTTGCCGATGACGAGGTCGAGCTGATAGTCCTCCATTGCCGGGTAGAGTATCTCCTCTACCGGTCGGCTGAGGCGGTGTACTTCGTCGATGAACAGCACGCTGTTCGGCTCGAGGTTAGTCAGGATCGCCGCCAGGTCGCCCGGTCGCTCGATGGCGGGACCAGATGTAGAGCGGATGGGCGCGCCCATCTCGTTGGCGATGATATGCGCGATGGTGGTCTTGCCCAGCCCTGGAGGACCGAACAGCAGCACGTGGTCCAGCGCTTCGCCGCGCTGTCGCGCCGCCTCGATGAAAATGCCCAGGTTCTCTTTTAGCCTCGCCTGCCCGATGAACTCGCGCAACCAGCGCGGACGCAGGCTGAGTTCGTCCTCTGCCTCATCCACCCATCGGCGCGGGGTCACTATTCGCTGCTCTTCGGCTTCATCTGTTCGGCGCATGGTGCGCTTTTCCCCTGTCGCAAAACTCGTTCTCAGGAAGCGGGGTTCTCACCAGCCCGTCCCCCCCTTTGTTGCACCCGCAAGCAGGGGACAGGCTACTCACCTCGTTGCAGGCTGGCAGGGCGATTTTGGGCTCGCCAGAGGTTCGCCTTCCAGCTTGCCCTCATTGGAGGGCGAAGTTCCCGCCTCGCCAACTTCAGACTGCATACATCTGTCTGTATTTTAGACGACAGACTACCGGGCTGCGTTACCTTCCCGTTGTCAACACCTGCAGCGCGCTGCGCACCAGTGCGGCGGTTTCGGCGTCTGGTGCAAGCGATTTAGCGGCGGTCTCCACCGCACGGCGGGCGTCGGTGCGGTTATATCCCAGCGCCATCAACGCCTCTACCGCATCCTCTAACCTGTCGGAAGGCAGGGGCTTGCCTCTCGCCGCGAGGCGGTCTACCTTACGCTCCCAGGCGATTTCCGCCGCTTTGTCCTTCAGCTCTATCGCGATGCGCTGTGCGATTTTGGCGCCCACGCCGGGTGCGCCCGTCAGGCGTTTGATGTCCTCCGCAGCTATCGCCATCGCCAGCTGTTCGGCGTCCATCACGCTGAGCAGGCTCAGCGCCGCCTTCGGTCCCACCCCGCTGACGCTGATGAGCATCTCGAAGAGCCTGCGCTGGTCCGCGCTCACAAAACCGTACAGGCTCATCTCCTCTTCGCGTACATAAAAGGTGGTGAGCAGATGCACCTGCTCACCCACCGTGGGAAGCGCCGCCGAAACCGTTTCGGGTACCAGTACGCGGTAGCCCACGCCGTTCACATCTACCACCACCGCCGACGTGTCCTTTTCTACCAGCGTGCCGCGCACATGCGCAATCATGGTCAGTAAATCACCTTGTTGAGGGGATACTCCACGATACCCTGCGCCCCAGCGCGTTTAAGCTGTGGTATCAGTTCGCGCACCTGCTTCTCTTCCAGAATGGTTTCTACCGCTACCCACCCTTCATCAGAGAGTGACGAGATGGTCGGGTTCTTCAACGCAGGCAACACGTTCAGCACTGCGGGCAGATTCGCCCGTTCCACGTTCATCTTCAAGCCTACAAGGACGCCCGCGTTCAACGCGGCGGTAAGCAGCATCGCGATGTTCTCGGTCTTCTCGCGCTTCCACGCATCCTGCCACGCCTGCCTGTTAGCGATGAGACGTGGCGTAGAGACCAGCAGGGTGTCCAGGATGCGCAGGTTATGCGCCCGCAGGCTGCTGCCCGTTTCGGTATTCACCACGATGGCGTCAGCAAGGGTAGGCACTTTCACCTCACATGCGCCCCATGAGAACTCTACTGTCGCTTGCACCTCGTGCTGGCGTAGATACCGCTCAGTCAGGCGGACATACTCCGTGGCGATGCGCTTACCCTGCAGGTCTCTCACGCTCTGGATGGGACTGCTCTCCTGTACCGCCAGCACCACACGCACCGGGTTGCGGGTTACTTTGGAATATGTCAGGTCGGCGACCTCTAATACGTCCGCGCCGTTGTCTTCGATCCAGTCCTTACCACTGATGCCCACGTCCAGCACGCCATCCTGCACATAGCGCGGGATCTCCTGTGGACGAATAAGCCAGGGCTCCAGTTCGGGGTCGTCCACCACCGGCTCATACGAGCGCACCGATACGTGGAAATCAAACCCCGCCTTTTTGAATAGTTCGAAGGTGGCTTCTTGCAGACTGCCCTTGGGCAAACCGATTTTAAGCTTCACGCTGATACTCCTTACCTCTCGCGGTGTTTCGCGTAGAAGATTATATCGGGTATGGGGGCAGGGCGTCAACTGAGGATCGGGGAGAGGTTTGTCAACCCAGCCCCAGTGCCTTTACCACCGCCGCATCCGCTACCGGTTCGGGCTTGTCCGTCTGGAGTAGAGCAAATCCCCCTTTGTAGTCCCACATTGCCCAGCCGATGCGATACTTCTGCAGAGTCTTGACCACATCCGCCAGCCAGCGGGTGCGCGAGTCGGGCGGTGAGAAGGCGCGGTATACTCCGAACTCCCCACAATACAGAGGCACGCGATATTGTTTCTGGTACTCGACCACTGGCGCCATGCGTTTCTCTATCCAGTTGAGGTCTACTCCTTCCTCAGCCAGACGGCGCAGGGCGGAGGCGGAGTTTTCGGGTAGTGCCGCCAACAGAGGCTGGACGTTCTCTTTGTTCAGGGGATACGGCACGTTGCGCATCGGTCGCCAGTGCGCGCTGCCCCAGGTGGCGCCCTGGTGGGTGAACTCGTGGGGCAGGTAGAAGTGGAAGGTATACACAATATTATCGTCGTCAATTGGGCGGACAGCGGGCAGGTCGTCGGGTCCGCTCCAGTTGTGGCCGCACATGATGATAGTATGCCGCTTGTCCACCGTACGGATAGCGTTGACCAGTTTTATGCTTGTCTCGCGCCATCGCTGCGCGTCGGTTTCTACCGGCTCGTTGAGCAGCTCGTACACCACATTCTGGGGACGGCGGGCGTATCGCTGGGCGATAGCTACCCACAGTTTCTCGAAATAGGCGTATGCTGTGGCATCTCGTGCGATTCTGGGAGCGGGCACAGGATGCAGGTCAATGACCACGCCCAGTCGGTAGGTTCGCGCCCACTCCAGCGCGCGGTCGACATGCGTAAAACCTTGTTCGCGCAAGCCGCCGTCTGGCGATTGCAGCAGAGCAGTATCTATCGGCAGGCGCACATGCGTGAAACCCAGGCGTGCAATCAGCGCAAAGTCCCGCTCCCCAATGTAGGACTGCAGATGAGGTTCGTCCAGTGAGTGCTGCGAGAGCCAGTGGCTCAGGTTAATGCCCTTGGCGAGGGTGCGCACTACAGTAGCAGGTACAGGCATCGTCTCCTCCTTATGCAGGATCACTTGATACCTATTCCGTTGTTTATACTGCGAATCCTGCTTACTTTGCGGAGGCAATACGCTCGCGCAACTCCTTCGCCCGCTCCATCAGCGCTTTCAGCTCATCAGAAAGCTGGTGCACACGGTACAGGTATTGCTCATTGGTGCGCTCCAGCTGGGTGATGCCATACCATACTTCGTGGTAGACGAAGAAGGAGTGCACCAGGTCTACCATGTTACTGCCGTATTTCCACGCAAGGGTAGCAGGGTGCTCTCTGAGCGGCGTAAAATCCGCCAGCAGTCCAATACCGTCGCGGATCGCTTCCAGCACCTGCGCCAGAGTCCGTTTTTCGCGCAAGACCAGGTCCAGCGCGTCTGTAAGGGTGCGCACCTTTTCCAGCTTCTCCAGCAACGAACGTCCACGCTGGATGCGTTCGAGAACCTCTTTGGCGGTCTGCGGGTTGGCAGAAGCCTTCTCAGCCAGTTGCTTGTAATGCCTGCCCAACCCCAATGAGGCGGTGTCTGTCCACAGGTTCAAGAAGGCTTTAGCGCATTCATCCATACCTTCCTGCGCCAGTTTTTGCCAGTCATCAAATAGCTGCGCGTTGAGCAAAGCGTTCTGGCTCAGGCTACTCAACTGCTTGGTGACAACCGCAATACGTTTTTCCACCTCCTCCAGCTCAGCCGTCCATTTTTGCTTCAGCAATGCAGATTCCGCTTCGGCGGGAGGATCCAGCGCCGTCGTTTGCACAGCTGGAGCGGCAGGTTTGCCTCTCTGTGCCCCAAGGTGCGCCACCGTCGGCGGGATGAAGATGGGTTCTCGCTGGCGTAGAGTGGGCAATACTTGAGAGGCGCTCGACGGATTCTGCGTGATCTGTCGTAGAGCTTGTTGTAAGACGGTAATCTGCGCTGACGCCAGTTGTTGCAGTTGTTGCGCATCCGCCTTGATGCGCGCCCTGTCCACTTCGGACAGGTCAGCGGCAATTTGCGCGTTCTCAGCAGCATTGCGTGCCACTTGCAGACCCCGCACGCTTTCGTCTATCGCTTGCAACGCTTCCAGCAAGGCCTCTGCGTGCTTCGCTGGGTCAGGGATTTCAGGGATGTTGCCCTGCAACGTGGGTAGTTGGGTGAGGTCTATCTCGCCAGTCATGGCGCGCGCGGCGCGTTCGGCAAGGTCGCGAGCGGTCTCCAGGTCGCCTGTAGTCGCTGCCTCCGCCGCCTGACTGGATAGCACTGCGCTTGCAGCGAGCTGTCGCGAGATACTGCCGGTCAATTCCGCGTTGGGCGCGCTCTGTACCCAGCGGTCGCCAACATGCTTGCCGAAGTCGGTTCCACCCTCGAACACGACATTTAACGCCGCGGCATCGCCGCCCATCTCAAACACCGCCGTCCAGAAGCCGTCCACCTCCTGAGGCAGGCTAAAACGCAATCCCAGCGGACGAGCAGGAACCAGTTTGCGTCCGGAGGACTGAGCCCACCGCACCAGCGCAATCACCTTCGCCGCCTCCCGCAAGCGATGAAACTCGGGCGTGACGCGAGCGTACTGGTCATAGTGTTGTGTGAGATAGCGGGCATAATCCTCTATCCATTCTTTCAGTGCGCTCTCTGCCCGTTTGTCCTTGCCGATAAATCGCCTCAGCCAGCCGATAATGCGAATATTGGCTGTGTCAAAAGCCACCGCGCTGCCATCCGGCGAAACGCGCATTTTTACCTCTGCGGGTTGCAACTGATGTCCGGCTTCTGCGCCCATTCCACCAGGGATACGCACCCCGGTTCGCTTCGCTTGCTGGTCAAAGTATTCGTGCTGGGTAAGATGGGCGGGAACGCCCCAGCGTATCTCGGGAGAGGTGCAGAGCGTTTTCAGATGATAGTCCGCTTCGTAGAAAATTTTGCCCAGTACGCTGTGACGGTCTAAACCAGTAAACACAGGCTGTACCTTGGGCACGGGCAGGTTATACAGGATGGATAGCGTTTGTGGAGTAAGCGTCCAGCCGTTCACGATTTTGTCTATGAAACGTGTGGAAACGATATGGGTCATTTTCTGCATGGTGATTTGATTCAGCTGCTGTGAGGAGATGCGCCCGTTTCGAAACTGTTGCAGGATGTTGTTTACCTCCGCTTCGGGCACGCCTATACGTCGCATCAGCGCGGGATAGAGCAGACCGTCCAGTTCCCTGAGCGCCTGTGCTTCGGAGAGCCTTCCCGCGTGGTAGGCTGCGATAATCGGTTCCGCCTGCTGCCAGATGCCCAGACGCTGAAATAGTTGCTGTGCGCCGCCCTGCCCTTCCGCCAGGATAAACTCGGCGATTTCATCCCAGCCAATCTTGCGCATCACCTTTGCGATGACCTGAAAGTGCTGACGCCTGTCCACCGGCTTATCCTGCGAGGCATCGAGGATAATTTGCGCTTCCTGCGGGGTAATGCCGAAGGCGTCGCCCAGCTTTTGCGCCAGGCGTTGTCGGTCGATGGAGGCGCGCGGGTCGTTTAGCACCGTGCCGATCAGACGGTTCGCCCAGAGGATACCATACTGCTGGTCGCGCCATAAACGCTCGATATCTGCGTCTACCAGTTTCATCCCCTGTTCGATGACTTTGTAGGTCTCCGCAGTTGGCTCCAGCGAGAAGGATGGGTATGGTGACGCCAGTGCATCACGCAGGATGTCATCGTAAGCGATGGCGCCGCCCGGTAAACGAGGGTCGTATACGCCTATGAAGGTTACCTCTCCGTTCCTGGCGTCAATGAGTGCATATTTCAACACGTTAATAGCGCCCAGCCGCTGTAACGGGGCGCGCACGTCGGACGGGGCGCGCACGATAACTGTCTTCTGGATGCTGCGCTCCCCGCGTTGTAGATGCACTACACACGCCTGACCGGCTGACATCTGTCCGATGGTTTGTTGCAGCGCTTTGATGCTGTCGACCGGAGTATTATCGACCTGCAGGATAATATCGCCGGAAAGGATGCCTGCTTCTTCGGCAGGAGAGCCTGCGATTACCTCGTTCACCAGCACGCCCTTGATGCCCCATGACGGCGGTATCTGCTCCAGCTTCACCCCTAACCATGCTGAGGGTGCAGGTGCAGGAGAAGAAGAGCCTTCAGCGCCCAGTGTCATCACTTTCCCATCGCGAGACACCACAAAAGAGAGCGGTTGTCCTTCGGCAAGCAGGCGTTGCAGTTGCCGAATCGAGGCTGGTGAGTCCACGTTCACCCCCGAAACAGCCAGCAGGATATCGCCCGCTTGAACTCCTGCCGATTGGGCTGCGCTACCGCGCACCACTTCAGTGACCACAGCGACTACTTTACCGGATGCATCCTGCTCAAAGCGCAAGATAACGCCCAGCTGCCTTGTCGCGGGTTGCGTCCGTTGTGCTTGCGCGATAGTGGCTATACTCCATACACACCCAACCAGAAATAACCAGCCCACCAGCTGGCGGAAACAAAGTTTGCTCATGATACAGTCCCCTGTTTTGTACGTGCTATTACCATTATTGGACTGAAGCGCTCTGTTACAAAGATACGGCGTGTGCCTGAGAGGCAGTAGCAAAAAGCTTCACCCACGCTCGGTCGATCTGAGAACAAAAAGGGGGCAGGAGCCCCCCTATCGCCCAAACAAAGGAGAGGTTCTGAGGAAGGGCTATTCGTCTCCTATCGCTCCAAAGTTGCGAACAAGTATGCCGAAGTCGAACAGGCTGACCTCTTCATCGCCGTCCAGGTCAGCCAATGGATTCCAGTTGGTGTGCTCGGGAACAGCGCCAAACGCGGCAACCAGCAACCCGAAGTCGAAGAGAGACACCTCATTGTCCCCGTCGATATCGCCGTTTTGCAAAGAGAGGCTCAGATTCACCGTGCCGCTCAGGTTCACGTTAGCAGCAGTGCGACGTAGCCAGTGCTCTCCTTTCACCGAAAAATCGTACACGCCGTTGAGCGCGGTGGTGATGCGAAGAATACCGTTTTCATCAAGAGTGGAGTGGTGTGTTTCCAAAGGCTCCGTGCTGCCCGGCTGGCGGATTTGCACCTCCATCTGTCTTCCCTGCGGAGAACCCAGATAGTCCTCGAGCGTGATTTGCGCAACCACCTGTACTCTGGACGCCTTTACGTGCAGGGCAGCGGTGTCGGCAGGCAAATGCTCGCCAAACAGGTGGTAGCGTCGTGCGCCATCAGTGGCAAGTAAGGAATTAGGCAGAGTGCGCGTCGGGTCGTTGAGGTGCGCAAGAGCTAAAGTGACGACGGTATTATCAGGCGTGTTCTCTTTCACCCGGAGGTATACATGCCCGATGTACCATGCCCCCGTTGCCGCGTTGCCTGCAGGAGCCAGCACCACCCACAATGCACCGGAGCTGGAGAAAATCGGGCTGTTTGCATCGTTTGGATGTAGCATGTTCGCCCGCATGGGGGCAGTCTGAGGAGATACAGCTGCTATCGCCTGTGCCCGCGAACCGCGCTCTGCCACGTGCGGATGCCAGAAGGCGTTCTCAGCGATGTTGGAGGGGTTCGGGGTGACCACCTCTATGTCAGGATGGTTCAGGCTCAGCAACGCGCTGAGCAGATACCAGCGAGCGATGTCCCCAGAGGGCTCAAAACGGAACCCCACCGTTACCCGCACCAGACCGCCGGGTGCAACCTGCAGCGAAGACACCGGTTGCGAGGCAGGGTGGGGCGTTGGTATTGCGTCCGCTACACTTGCCGGTGACAGGTCGAGGAACGCGCGTGGTTGCGCTGTTGCGCTGGCGAGAGGCGCATAGAGCAACAATAGTAACAACAGGGCTTGTTTCATCTGCTCTACCTCCTTTACTCTCTGCCCGGGTCGTGCAGGTCGACTCTGCCATCGGGCGTCCACGTCTGCTCGAAGCGCATCCATTTGGCGTGACCGTCCACGAAGGTGTAGTTGGCTCCACCCAGATGCCAGGTCATCGCCAGCTCGTCTTCGGGCAGGAAGAGGGTGCCGCAGTCGTTGGGCCATCGCCATGCGGCGGCGTGGTAGTGGTC
>JANWYZ010000056.1 GCA_025054895.1 bacterium
AACAATCTGTAATGGTGCGGATGCGCTTCCATCTCTGCCACAATGTGGTATAATACCCCTGCAACGCCGTTCGTACAGGCGTTGACTTTGCTCGAAGGAGTGTTTTCGAAAGATGGCTCAGGCGATGACGGACCTGGAGACGTTGCGCCACAGTACGGCGCACCTGATGGCTCAGGCGGTTCTGGAATTGTTCCCCGGTACTAAATTAGCTATTGGTCCTCCTGTCGAGGATGGTTTCTACTATGACGTTGACCCACCACGACCCATTACAGGCGACGACCTTCCCAGGATCGAGGAACGGATGCGCGAAATCGCCCAGCGCGACCTGCCCATCGAGCGTATCGAACTGCCGCGCATCGAAGCACTGAAGCTGGTACGCGAACTGGGGCAGGACTACAAGGTGGAAATCATCGAGGAGATCCCCGACGAGGAGACCATCAGCTTCTACCGGCAAGGTGATTTCATCGACCTCTGTCGCGGTCCCCATGTGGAGCGTACCGGTCAGATTAAGCACTTCAAGCTGCTCTCCATCGCGGGGGCGTACTGGCGCGGCGATGCCCGCAACAAGATGCTTACCCGTCTGTACGGCACCTCGTGGTTTAGTGAAGAGGAGCTGCAGGACTACCTGCGCCGGATGGAAGAGGCGAAGCGCCGCGACCACCGCAAGCTGGGCAGGGAACTGGGCATCTTTTTGATAAGCCCGGAGGTGGGAAGCGGTCTGCCTCTGTGGCTGCCCAAGGGGGCTATCCTGCGCGACACGTTGGAGACGTTCCTCAAAAAGGAGCAGCTGAAGCGAGGCTACCTGCCCGTTGTGACGCCTCATATCGGCAAGCTAGACCTGTATAAAACCAGCGGGCACTGGTACAAGTATCAGGAGAGCATGTTCCACCCCATTCAGGTGGAGAGCGAAGAGTATATGCTCAAACCGATGAACTGCCCGCACCATATCCAGATTTACAAATCGGAGACGCGCAGCTACCGCGACCTGCCCCTGCGTCTGGCAGAGTTCGGCACGGTGTATCGCTATGAGCAGAGCGGCGAGCTGGGCGGCTTGACGCGCGTGCGCGGCTTCACGGTAGACGACTCGCACATCTTCGTCGCGCCCGACCAGCTGGAAGCAGAGTTCAAGAACGTGGTGGAGCTGGTGCTCTACGTGTTCGAGCGGCTGGGGCTGGAGGAGTACCGTGCGCGCGTGGGCTTGCGCGACCCCAAGAGCGACAAGTACGTGGGCAGCGACGAGGCGTGGGAGCAGGCGCAAAGCGCTATCTTGCAAGCAGTGGAACACATGGGTATCCAGTACACTGTCGCTGAAGGCGAAGCCGCGTTCTACGGACCTAAGCTGGACTTCCTCGCCAAGGACTGTCTCGGCAGGATGTGGCAGCTGGGTACGGTGCAGGTGGACTACACGCTGCCCGAGCGGTTTGACCTGGAGTACATCGGTCCCGACGGTCGTCCGCACCGTCCAGTCATGATACACCGCGCGCCTTTTGGCTCGTTGGAAAGGCTCATCGGTATCCTCATCGAGCACTACGGCGGCGCGTTCCCGCTGTGGCTGGCGCCGGTGCAGGTCGTTGTACTTCCTATTGCCGACCGGCACGTGCCCTACGCCCAGCAGATCCGCCAGCGACTGGAAGAGGAGGGCTTCCGCGCAGAGATAGATGCTCGCAACGAGAAGACGGGCTTCAAGGTGCGCGAGGCGGAACTACAGAAGATACCGTACATGCTGGTCGTGGGCGACCGCGATATGCAGAACGGCACGGTATCGGTGCGCAAGCGCAGCGCCGGCGACCAGGGAGCGGTGTCGTTAGACGCCTTCATCGCCCGATTGCGCGAGGAAATGGGCGGGAGAGTGTACTGATGCTGGAACGGTAGCATCGCACCGGAGGGCGGACGGACGCTGTGGACACCGAGGGCTCGAAATCTGCTCCGCCCTCCGGTTTTGCCTGTTTTGCAATTTTGAGCCTCCACATCGGGTATACTCTGTCAGTGCGTGTTGCCGTGATGGGAGAACTGTGTGACCTCATCCCCCTTGTGTCGCGTGGAACTTTTCGGCGGTTTGCGCCTGATTACTCCGACGCAGACCATTGCCCATTTTCGTACCCAGAAGACCGCTCTGCTGTTCGCCTACCTCGCGGTGAACCTGCATCAGACCCATCCCCGCGAAATGCTGATCGACTTGCTGTGGGAGGAGAGCGATATCGATGCAGGGCGTACCAGCCTGCGCGTTGCGCTCAGCGCTATCCGTAAACAGCTGGAACAGGCAGGCGTGCCCCCTGACGAGGTGCTTTACTCGGACCAGTTCGGCATAGGCTTGCGCTCCTACACCGTAATCACCGATCTGCGTGAGATGGAACAGTATATCCGTCTGGCGCGCCACGCTCCGAGTGAGTCGGAAAGCCTTGCCTGCCTCAGCCGCGCTGTCGACCTGTGTACGGATGTTCCGCTGAAGGGATTCTACGAGGAATGGGTACTGCAGCTCCAGCAGCAGACGGCGGAACGTTACTTCCGCGCACTGGACGAACTAATCAGGCTTCTGGAGAATGCCGGAGACCGCGCCGCTGCTCTGGAGTACGCTTTGCGGGGGAGCGCGTATGACCCCTTACGCGAGGAGCCACGCGCTGCTCTCATGCGTCTCTATGTGGCGATGGGCTATCCGGCAGAAGCAAAGCGGGTTTACCGACAGTGGGAAGACCTCGTGCGCGAAGAACTGGGCGCGACGCCTTCCCGTGCGATGCAGCAACTGTCTCAGCGGGCGGAGGCGCATATCCAGGAAAAGCACGAGTCTTCTCAGAGACTGTGCGACAGCAGTTTGCCCTCCATCCCAGCCAGACTGTTCGGTCGTGAGCGCGAAATATCGCTTCTGATGGACCTTCTCAGCGCAAACGCCGCGTGCCTGATCACCCTCACCGGGCATGGGGGCATTGGAAAGACGAGCCTCGCGATAGAGGTCGCGCGTCGGCTCGTAGGCAGGGGACTACCTGCATGGTTTGTAGACGCAGCGGACGTGAGAGGCGGTCGCGCCTTGCTGGAGCGCATCCTGCGCACCGTCGGCGTTGCCCCGCACGCAGAGCGATCGGTAGATACGGTCGCGCAGGTGGTAGGTGGCTCTGCCGCTCTGCTGATACTGGACAATTTTGAACAGGTGGACGATGCGGCGGCAGGGGTCGTGTCCGAACTGCTGCAGCGTCTGCCTGCGTTGAGGGTAATCATTACGTCGCGCCGAAAGACAGGCTTGCCGAATGAGCGGGTGATACGCTTGCGCCCTCTGGAGACTTTGCCTACCAGTGCATGGCAGGAAGAAGGCGACAACTCGCTGGAGGAGAGCGCGCTGGAAGCCATCGGACAATGCCCCAGTATACAGCTTTTCATGGAACACGCCCGAAGAGGGCAGCCAGGGTTTCATCTCACGCCGGAGAACGCGCCGGTTGTTATGGAGATTTGCGAGTATCTGGAGGGCTTGCCTCTGGCAATAGTGCTTGCCGCGTCCCGAACGCGGGTGCTCTCGCCGTCCCAAATCCTGCACGCTGTGCAGCAGCAGATAGGGGTTCTGAGCCAGCCGCAGGCGCTGGTACCTGAGCGTCATCGCTCGTTGCACGCTTCTCTGGAGTGGAGCTACACGCTGCTGTCGCCGGAGCTGAGGAAGTCCTTCGCGATGCTTTCCGTGTTCTCGGGCGGGTGGAACCTCGCTGCCGCTCTGTGCGTACTCACAGGGGCAGCCCCGTGTGATGATCACACGCTGGATGTCACTGTGCTGGATACGCTGGATGCGCTCGTCGAGTGCTCGCTGGTGCAGATGGAGGAGCGGGATGGAGAGGCACGCTATCGGATGCTGGGAGTGGTGCGTCGTTACGCTCTGGAGAAGCTGCGCTCAGAACATGACGCCAACGACGCCTTCGCGCGACATTTTCTGTTCTACAGCAGCCTTGCCTCACGCGCCGACCAAAACAGAACTGGACCGCAGGCGGCGCGTTGGGCGTCGCAAGTCGCTCTGGAGCACCAGAATATGATGGGGGCGATAGAGTATATGCTTGCCAGAGACACCTCACGCAGCAACCCTGCTGCGCTGCAGGTAGCGGCTGACCTGTGGGTGTTCTGGATGATGCGCGGTATTCTAACAGAGGGCAGGGCACTGCTCGACAGGCTCATCACGCATTACCGCGATTCAACCGATGAGGAAGTGTCGCACTGGTGGGCATGGGTGGCGATGGGTGCGGGCGCGCTGGCGTGGATGCAAAGAGACCTTTCTCGTGCAGAGGAGATATTACATCAAAGTTTGCAGCGCTTCGAACAGGAGGGCGATACGGAGGGACAAGCGTTCGCCATAATTTGGCTGGGCAATGTGTTCTACCGAATGGGTGACTACGAACGGGCGGAGGATGCCTACGTGCGGAGCATGGCGATTGCGGAAGAATCAGGCACTACGGAAGCGCAGATTTACGCGGCAATGTGGATAGGCAACCTGGCGCAACGGACCGAAGACCTCAAGCGTGCCCGGGCAATGTATGACCACTGCCTTCATCTCGCAAGCGAGAGACATGACCTGTATGCGCTGGGCTTCGCGCATTACAATCTGGCGCAGGTTGCTCTGCGTGAACGAGACTACGCAGAGTGTGTCTTGCAGCTCTTTCACTGCTTACAGATACGCGCGCAGATACAGGACCAGCCCGGCTTCCTGGAGGCGGTAGAATCGCTCGTCGTGCTCTGCGCGCATCGGGGAGAGCATGTAGCGGGCGCACGCCTGATGGGAGCTTGCGGTAGCTGGAGACGCAAGCTGCATATGCCCTCGTCTCCTCCGCAGCTTGGGGAGGCACAACACATCCTGCGGCATCGCATGGGCGATGAAGCGTACCTGCACCACGTAGAGCAGGGTCGCTCCCTGTCTGTGCAAGAGACCCTCCAGCTGGCAGAGACCCTCGCCTTAGCCCCTGAACGTGCAGGGTGGTAGACCTGTTGACCCGTGTGTCAATAGATATTTCGCCGGATTTTTCGATACCTCTCATTGTGTAACGTTTTTGTAACGCCAGCGTGACATACTTTGGCTGTAATAAAGGTGCTTGTCGGTAGCGCCACGACGCGCTGCCCCAGCGCCTTCATCTATCGAAGAAGGGAGAAATACCAGTGTCTAGACGCATCGTGTTGCTGTTGCTGTGCACACTGTCGTCCGGTTTCCTGCCCGCCCACGCGCAGTTCTTTGAATACCTGCGCCCACCAATCGCGGCGCGTTTGAACAGCCTCTCCGGCAATGGAAACGCCATTGCCGCGGTCATGGTCACCTCACAGGCGAACGAGCCTGCGGTCTGGAGCATCATGGACGGCTGGATGCGGCTGTTTCCGGGGGCATGGGGATCTGCGAACGGAGTCTCGCTGGACGGAAGTGTGGTGGTTGGCTTCGTCAACGACAGCGCGTTCTTGTGGCGGACAGGTCAGACACCGCGCTTGTTTGCGTCGCCCAGCAAAGCCTGGGCGTTGGATGACGCGGCGACACGCTTCATCCTGTGGCGCGACTATGCCGCTCTGCGCGATCTCGCTACGGATAGAGATATCAAGGCGTGGCCCAGCTCGGGGCTTGGATATCTATACACCATCATGCCGCAACGTGTCTCTCGCAACGGCAGTACCCTTATCGGCGAGGTCACTGGTACTGGCAGAACTGAGATAGGCTTTGTCGAGCGCGTTGGTGGAGCATACATCCCGCTTCCGCGTTATGCTACCCCGCAGGCAGTCTCCGCCGATGGCTCGCTGGTAGCAGGAGCTTCCTGGGACAGCGTGACCTCGCGCTGGGAAGCCTTCCTGTGGAGCGAGAGCTCTGGCATGGTGATCCTGCCCCGTTTGCCCGTACAGGCTCAGGGACGCACAATGCCTCTGATTGGGGGGGTATGGCTCGGGGCGGACGGTCGTCCACGGGTGGTTGGCTCCTGGAGGGTACCGTTCGATGACCCCGAGGCAGGATGGTATGCCTCTGAGGGGGAGCCGTATGCAGCCGTGATATGGCACGACGTCTCGCTTCCTCCGCAGTACCTGCGCCACTATCTACAGAGCCTTGCCCCGGCGGGCGACCCTATCTTGCCTTTAGGAAGGGTGCAGGACGTGTCGGCGGATGGCAACGTGATGGCGGGTGACAGCGTCCCGGGCGGCGTATGGCGTGCCACACTGGTGACCACGCCAGCCAGTACACCTGCTCCCGAGCTGACCAACCTCAGTCCGTCCACCGTGCCAGCGGGCAGCGGCAGCTTCACACTCGTTGTGGAAGGCAGGGGGTTCCGTCCGAACGCTATTGTGCAGTGGGACGGCTCCGCGCTGCCAACTACCTACATCAGCCCCACCAGCGTGCAAGCAGACGTGCCCGATTGGGCGGTCGCGTCGCCTGGCACCGCGCAGGTGGTGGTCCTGAATCCGTACGTGCCGCCACCAGGGGGCAAATACTCCAACAGTTTGACTGTTATCATCGGTACCACGCAGTCGCCGGTGATTAGCCGGATGTCGCCGTCAGGGGTGCGTGCGGGCTCTACGGGCGTGAATCTGCGGGTGCAGGGTTCCCATTTCACCTCCGCCTCTCAGATTGAGTTCGACGGAGCGTTGCTTACCACCACCTTCGTTTCACCGGGCGAGCTACGGGCAGACCTGCCTGACGAAGCCATAGGCACGCCGGGCGCCTACGCGGTGCGGGTGTATGAGCCGTCGTTGAACGACTACTCGAACAGCCTGCAGTTTGTGGTCACCGTGGCGATACCGGCTATCACTCGCCTGACGCCCAACTCTATCCTGCAGAACCCCTCGTCGAACTTTACCGTGCAGATAACGGGCAGTGGTTTCGAAAACGGGGTGCAGGCGTATTTCAGCGGCAATCCATTACCAACCGTCCGGCTGTCCAGTACGGAGCTGCGCGCCAGCGTTTCGCGGAGTCTGGCAGCAAACGCGGGCACATATTACGTGAATGTGTATAACCCCGGCTCCGGGCAGTGGTCGAACGTCATCGGTTTCAGGGTTATTGCGCGAAGGATCACCCCGCCTCCTCCGCCTCCGGGCACAGGGCCGGGCGGTTCGCCGTCGCTGCGCATGACCGATGCGTATATCGCTCCGAACGTGGTAAGCCAGGTGTTTGTCACCGTCAAGAACGAGGGCGGTGGCGAGATGACCGGCGGAAGGCTCACTTCTGCGACGCTGAACGGGCTACCTGCTGTGTTGCTGTCTGACCCCGGTTTGTCACAGCTGGCGGCAGGGGAAAGCGCGCAGCTGATTTTCCAATTCATCACCCCCAACCTCCGGAGCGGACAGTCGCTCGTCATCCGCGTGACAGGCACGAGCGACCAGGGGGCGTGGAGCGTGTCGCGCGTGGTCACGGTTCCGTAGTTTTGTCATCGTCTTGAAACCCCTCTTGCACAGGGTTGCAAGAGGGGTACGTTCCAAATACCAGAGGGAGGTTTTCTCGATGAGCAAGCGATCACAATACTGGGGTACAGTTCTCGTCCTGTGCTTGAGCCTGCTGCCAGGCGTGGCGCGGGCACAGTGGAACTTCTGGGTTACCCCTGATGAACTGACGCTGCCTGCAGGTAGCAGCTATTATACGGTGTGGGGTTTCCTGCAATACGGGGGCAGCGACCCCGTGGATATTCAGTTCGTATCTTTCAACGAGGGTCTGGTAGCGGTAGGGGTGACCACGGACAACACGCCTTTTTACGACTGGGTATTCAACGACCTGAACAACCTCACCCTACACTTCGAGCCATTCGAATATCACTATCTTCCCCTCTTCGGCATTACCGTTGCGTCGGACGCTCCTCCTGCCCTGTACACGCCGATCGCTGTGCTGGAGTTTGACGAAATCGGAGGGGCGTCGGGGGTGGCGCTTGGAGCCTCGTGGCAGCTGGAAGTGGTACCCGAGCCGGCGTCGGTGGCGGTTCTGGCGTCGGGGGTGGTGGTGTTGATTGCGCGGGGCGCTCTGCGCCGTCGAAGGGGTTGAATCCGTTCACGTCGTCGGACAATAGCGCCAGAAGATATCACACTCTTCTCCCTAGCATGGTAAAATAAAGGAAATCCTGCTATGGAGGGTGCGACCCAGATGGTGTCTGAGCAAGATGTTCTGTTCTTCCGAGAGAACGGCTACCTGCCTGCACGTCGCTTGTTGAACGAGGATGAGGTAGCCCGTTTACGCGAACGGTTTTACGCCTTGCTGGAAGGTAAGGCATCCAAAAAGCCTGAGGCCATGCGTAACCTCTACGGCGATGAGGAGCGCGTCGTGATCCAGATTGTGAATGCCTGGGAAGCAGATGAGGAGTTTTACCGCTATCTTTTCCACCCACAGCTGGCTGAAGCAGCCGCCAAACTGATGGGTACCGATACCGTGCGCGTGTGGCACGACCAGATTCAGTACAAACCGCCCTTCAAGGGTGGACCTACGATATGGCATCAGGACCATCCCTACTGGCCCGTTTTGCAACCGCCAGACCTGATCAGTGCATGGCTCGCCCTGGAAGACGCCGACGTTGAAAACGGCTGTATGCACGTGGTGCCGCGCAGCCACCTGTGGGGTAAATACGATGAGGGCACAGTGGGCATCCGTGAGGACGATTGGGGACCGGCGCACGATCCCGACTTCGTACCAGCGGGTGAAACGGTAGAGATAGTACCCTGCCCGGTGAAAGCAGGCGAGGTGATGTTCCACCATTGTTTGACCTGGCACGGTACACCGCCCAACTTTAGCCCGCGCGGTCGTCCGGGCTTTGCAGTGCACTTTATGCCGGGACACACCCGCTACGAGCCCACACGTGGACATCTGATCGAGCATCGTATTACTGTCAAACCCGGCGAAATCTTGCAGGGCGATTACTTCCCGCTGGTGTGGCGGGATGGACCGGTCAGCCCACCGCCTCCGCCGGAGTAAAGAAGACCGCTGATTGGCGAAGAATCGTGCGTGGGCTTTTGTCCTCGCCCCCTGTATAATGGGAACGGGAAGGGCGTTCTATCGCCTCCTTAGCGGGAACACGCCGAAAAAGCGATCAGAACCCCCTTCCTTGCCTGCGGGTACCGAACAGCGCCGCGGGCTTTCGGTCCTGGATGCAAAAGGCGGTACCTGCAGACACAAACGGAGCAGACATTTTTAGCGGCGAATGGTGAAGGGTAAGCAACATGAATGAGATACGCGAGCGTATCCTGCAGCTGCAACCTGATTTGATTGCCCTCCGACATGACCTGCACGCCCACCCTGAGCTCGGTTTCGAAGAACATCGCACGGCAGCCATCGTCGCCGAGTGGCTGCAAAAGCATGATATAGAGACGCTTACTGGAGTCGCGGGTACAGGCATAGCAGGCACTTTGCGGGGGGAAGCAGGCGAGGGCGCAGTGGTTGGTTTTCGCGCCGATATGGACGCCCTGCCCATTGAGGAGCAAAACGACCTGCCGTACCGCTCGCGTCACGTCGGCACGATGCACGCCTGCGGGCATGATGGACACACTACCATCCTGTTGGGCGCGGCGGCTGTGCTGGCGCAACTACGTGCTCAGCTGCGCGGAACGGTACGGTTCTATTTCCAACCCGCAGAAGAAGTTGTTTCCGGCGCACAGGCAATGCTAACAGAGGGCGTTTTGCAGCAAATGCGCCCTCGATGGGTGGTGGCGTTGCACGGACGACCGGGCTTGCCGCTGGGTAGCATTGGGCTTCGCGCGGGGGTGATGATGGCGTCGGCGGATACCTTCGATATCTGGCTACAGGGTAAAGGTGGGCACGCTGCGCTGCCTCATCTTGCCGAAGACCCCATCGTCGCCTCTGCACAGCTGGTATTCGCGCTGCAGACGCTAACCAGCCGCGAGAGCGACCCCTCCGACCCGTTCGTGCTGAGCGTCACGCAGTTGCACGCGGGCAATACCTACAACGTGTTGCCGCAGCAGGCGCATCTGGCTGGTACGGTGCGTTGTCTGTGTGAGGAGACTCGAAGCAGGGTGCGCCGGCGTATAGAGCAGCTTGTGGATGCTGTCGCTCAGGCAGGTCGTCTGAATGGGCGGTTCGAGTGGCACGCGGGCGTGCCTGCTTTGCGAAATGACGAGGCGGTTGTAGCGCGGATAGCACAGGTAGCTGAAGAATCTTTTGGCAGCGAGAGGGTGATATGGTTGAAGCACCCACTGATGGGCGCCGAGGATTTCGCTTACTTCGCGCAGGAGGTTCCCGCGGCGATGTTCTACCTGGGGCTGGGCGAGGTCGCCGACTGGCATAATGCCTGCTTCGATTTTGCTGACGGGGCTATTGCGCCGGGGGTGGAGATGCTTGTGCGGCTTGCCCTGTCTGAGCTGTGTACATGAGGACAGGGCGGCTTTGCCGCCCTGTCTTCGCGCAGATGAACCGCTCTGGCATCCCTCCTCTCCGATGCCTCTGGTGTCCTTCGCCAGCCAAGTTAGAGGTATGCGCCCTCGCGTAGCATGATTATCACCATTGCAATCGCTGCGATAGCCACACAAAGCGCGATAACGGTTGGCATTTGTTCACACCTCGCTTCCGTGCGCTGGTATGGTGAAGGAGGAACCCTTTAGCACTCGCTGTTTGCTTTCAATGGAGTCTTTCCACCTGGCGTAGCGATTTGTTCCTGCGTATCCTGCGAGGTGCGCCAAAAACCGCAAAGGATACCGACGGTAAATCGCGTAGCAGGCTATCCGGCCTTTGTCCGTCCGTGTTTCAACTGCTTCAGCTGTTCCGCCATTGGCGAGCGTTTATAAAACTCATCCAGCGGGTAACAGCCGGAGGGTAACCCGTTGCGCGGGGCGGTGGTGCAGTCGCTGAAGGTACGGCACAGGCGTTTGGTCTGCAGCGGACTGCCTTCCAGTACATCGCGAGGCAGTTCAGGATACGCCAACATCATGCGCCCCAAGCCGACGAAGTCTGTCCACCCTTCGCGTACTGCTGCCTGCGCGACGTAAGGGATGTACTCCTGCAGGTAGGTATACGCTGTGCCCACGAACGTCAGGTCCGGGAATCGCTCTTTCAGCGTGCGTACCGCCCACATCTGTCGCGCTACGCCCACCAGCGGGTCCTCGGGCGGCTGGTAGCCGTCGGACGGTGGATACAAGGCGGGACGCTGGATATGTGGGTTGTAGTAAGGGCTGCCTGCAGACAGGTTCACCAGTTGAATATTCAGCGCACGCAGCAGGGCGAGGAAGGAAGCGGGTTCACTCAGGTCGGGTTCGGTGGGGTTATGGGGGTTCACGCCAAAGCCCCAACGGTAGGGTAACAAGTGCTCGTATGGTTCTGGCACGCCGACGCCCGGCTTGCCCGGGCGAGAGGTAACAGGATCAGGACGGAAGGGTATCATGTCAAATGCAGACAGGCGCACACCTATAGACAACCCGGCGGCTTCGGTGCGGATGCCCTGTACCACCTCGCGCAGGAAACGGGTGCGGTTCTCGAATCTTCCACCGTAGTCGCCACTGCGCGTATACGCGCTGAGGAACTCGTGACCGAGGTAGCCGTGACAGTGCTTGATGTCTACAAAGTGGAACCCAATCCGCCAAGCCAGCTTCGCAGCGCGGATGAACGAATCGATAATCTGACGCACCTCGCCGTCGGTCAGCACGGGATAGTGCTCGGGCAGGTTCAGCCTCTTGTCGAGGATGGGATGACGATACAGGATGCGCGGTTCGGGTTTGTCTTCAGGGCGGCTGTAGCGACCGGAGTGGGTAAGCTGCAAGCCGATGACCAGCCCGTCGGTGGAGCCTGTAGATTTGCGGTGCTCCTCCACCAGTGCATCGCGGAGGCGGGCGAGGTCGTCGTACGTCTCCTCATTCAACACCAGCTGATTCGGATTCGCCCTGCCGTCGTACTGCACAGCAACCGCCTCACCGCCCCAGATTAACTTGGCGCCGCTGCTGCCAAAACGCCTCCACCGGCGGAAGGTCATCTCCGAAGGTCTGCCGTCAAGAGCGCCGTCCCATCCTTCCATTGGCTGCACCGCAAACCGGTTGCCAATGGTTAAGCCATCGACGATTGCACTCCGCGCGAGAGGCGATGCATTGCCCGGCAGCACCTGCCGGTCGCAGGGGATGTGCAGATTCAGTCGCTGCAGTACCTCGATGAACTCATCGACGTCTCTCAGTGCCGCCAGCTTCACATACTCGTTCATGGGAACAGGTTTCGACGTGTGGAACAGGGCTCCTGCCGAGCCTCCCCTCTGTCATGCTGAGCGCAAGCGAAGCATCTCCATGTAGCAGGTGAACGAGATTCTTCGCTCCGCTCAGAATGACATGGTATGCATTTCTCCTGTCATGCTGAGCGCCAGCGAAGCATCTCAGAGATTCTTCGTCCAATAGGGATGACAGACGTTCAGAGTAGCGTGACAATGGAGTGTTTATCTCTCCAAAAACATCACCAGACACTTGCACGCGCCGCCGCTCTTGATGAACTCGCTCATCGGTATCGGGATCACTTCATAGCCCTTGCGTTCCAGCAAACTTCTCACCAGCGGGCAGCTGTCGGGCATCAGCAAGGTGCGACCGATAACCACGCTGTTGCAGGCGAAGCGCAAGGCTTCTTCCTCGATAACGTATAGCGCGTCATAGTGCTGCTCAATAACGCGACGAGCGTAGCGGTCAAACGCGCCCGGGTAGTACACTACCGTACGCCCATCCAGTACGAACAGCGCGGTGTCCAGATGATACCAGCGGTCATCTACCAGCTCTAACGAAAGCACCTCGCATCCCAGGTACTCTGCGGCAAGGCGGTGTGCGCACATCTCTGTGCGCTTACGGTAGCCGGCGAGGTAGCGTTCGCCCGCCCAGAGGATGTCGCCCTCACCTTCGAAGGGGCAGTTTTCAGGCATAGTGTGGACGGTATAGCCGTGCTCCTCAAACCAGCGGCGGAAGTGGGGTTCCTCAGGCTGGCGTTCCGGGTGGCGAAAGCGGCTGAGCAGCACTGCCTTCTCCTCCACTATCAAGCCCGCGTTGGCGGTAAAGACCATATCAGGGCATTCATAAGCAGGCGGAACCAGCTCTATCTGCGCCAGCTGCCGTACCTGCTCGTATAGCTGCCGCCACTGCTGGACAGCGAGAGGCAGGTCGGGTTTGTTTTCCAGATGCATCCATGCGTTAATCTCGTAACGCAGATCGTAATAGTCTGGCGGGCACATGAGCACGCGCGTCATGGGCTACTCCTCTCCGCACAACTGCGTCGCCAGCTCCTTCATGAAGAAAGCGCAATCGGTGACGATGCCAAACGCCTGATGCGAGCCTCGGTCGGTGAGTTTGATCACTGTGTCTGCGCTGGCGTCGATGCAGAAGGTGGTCACTGAGGCAGGAAGCAAGTTGCCTGTGGCAATAGAGTGTAGCGTGGTGGCAACCATCAGCGCAACGCCCACGTCTTGTATCGCTTCGCGCATGGCGTCCTGCGCCTGTACGGTATCCGTGATAACATCGGGCAGAGGACCGTCGTCACGGATGCTGCCTGCCAGCACCATCTTTACTCCCGCCACCACGCAGGCGTGCATGATGCCGCTCTTCAGAATGCGCTTCTCCACTGCCTGGCGGATACCGCCCGCCGCGCGGATGGTGTTGATAGCTCGCAGATGGTGTTCGTGTCCGTGCGTTTCGGGCGCTCCTGTTTCCAGGGCAACGCCCAGCGAAGTGCCGTACAACACGCGCTCGATGTCGTGCGTCGCCAGCGCGTTACCCGCAAAGAGTACATCGATCCAGCCTGAACGAATGATGCGTTCCAGGTAGGGGGCAGCCCCCGTATGTACAATAGCCGGTCCGCCCACGAACAGCACTCTCTGCCCTTTCAGCTTCGTCTCGCGCACGGCGTGCGCTACCGCTTGCACAATGCGCGTCTTGGGCTTCTCGATGGAGACCTCACTACCCATGAAGTGGAACACACTCTCCGCCTCGCGGCGCGGCATGGGAGTAACACGCACACCTGCATTACCTACCACAAACAGGTCGCCCTGCTTTGCCCAGTGCAGGGGCACACATTCTGCCCTCCAGCCAGCCCCGGTTCGGATAACACGGATACCACAATCCATCTCGGTGCGCTCGACGGGTATCCATGTTCCGTCGATGCGTACGAAAGTCTGCAGGTTGGTAGTGGAATAGAAACCGTCTGGGAACACCCCGTCCTGCGGGGCTGGCTGGAGCGCAGCGTCCTTCTGTGAGATGACGGCACCGTGCTGTTGCACCTCATGCAGGGCGTGTTGCAGGCTTTCCTCGTCGGGCGCAATGACCAGTATTTCCGCGTGGCTCGGCACGTCATGCGACTTGCCGATGCGGAACTCGCGTATCTCGTAGTCCACGCCCGACGCGATAAGCATGTCCAGCACTTTGGACAGCGTAAGCGAGTCAATGATGTGCCCGTCCAGAGTAATCAGTTCGGTGTGCATGGTGTGCCTCCTGTGCTGTCATGCTGAGCCACTGCGAAGCATCGGTTTGTGGCGATAGACCGGGATTCTTCGCCCCGCTTAGCGTGGCAGCCCAACTCGACGGTCGCCTCACTGCGGCTGGGCCTGCAACCATTCATCCCAGTGGGTCGCACGTGCAAACGCCAGGAGACCATACCGCGTCTCAAAACCGCTGGGCGTTGGCACGTAGACCGACAGTCCATGTGAACGGTTCACACGGCGGTTACTGTGTGCTTCAGCAATCACCGCCTGCGACAGCGCGCTCTGCACGCCGTTGATGGCATCGGTCAGCTGCGGCGAGGTGGGCAATCGCGCTCGCAACTGCTCGGTGT
>JANWYZ010000057.1 GCA_025054895.1 bacterium
TTGCGCAAGCTGCAGGGAACCGCTGGCAATTGGGGTGGCATCTCCCTCTGCGCTGATGTGCACCAGTCGCCAGTCTTCGAGCTTCAGCTGCCATTCCACGCGCGACCGCCTCATCAGAGGATGCAGGGTGCTATCGGCGAGATGGTGGCTGCCGCCGAGCGGGTTCGCGCACTGCCAGCACATCGCCCAGCCTCCGTTGCTACGCACAATGGCGTCCAGTTGAAAGGTTCGGTATTGCCTGCGCAGCACCGCTACCGCCCCGCCTCGCGGCGCGGACAGCACGAACCCGTCGCGGAAGGGTTGGCTGTACCTCCGGCGAGCAAGGCTTATCGCGCCGACATCACGAGCGGTTTTGCTGGGGAAAAGCACGCGCAACGTACCATCGGGGGCGACCTGTCCGGCGAAGGTCTGCCCCCAGATACCCTGCGCCTCCCAGGGGCGGTCTTCCGCATGCCATAACGAACCGTACTGCACAATTTGCCACGCTTCCGGCAGATGCGCCTTCTCTACAGGCGCGCGAAACAGCGTCTGGAACGTACGGTTGAGCGCGACCGACGTTGCGGGCGCATAGACATAACCTCTGTACACAAACGCAGGGTAAAACTCTGCCAGCGGTGGGTGGAAAACCTCGCTTTGTGGATAAAGCAGCAGACGAGGCGGTGTATAGCCTCGGTCAGGGTATCTGGATGTCATACACGCCAGCGCCCACGTACCGCCCGCGTTGCGCGGCGTGCTCATCATGTGCAGGATAAGCCAGTCGTTGCGCCGTCGGATGAGGGTGGAAGCGTACGCTCGCACATATCGCCCCAGCAGTGGCTTCTGGTGGGTATCTTCGTGGATGGGATAGGGGGCACGATGGAACGGTTCCTCTGGACGTTCCGCCCAGGCGTAGGCGATGCCGCCTCGTTCGTTGGCGGGGTCTGCCCAGCCGTACAGAAGGTGGTACTTGCCTTTTTCGTAAACGATGGAAACGTCCACCGTTCCACCCGGGCGTTTACCATCGCCATCGAAGCTCCGCGCATCTCCCTGCAAGACGACGCCCACCTCCTCCCAGCCACCTTCGGCGCGTTCACGCAGGCAGAGGGTTCCGCCGGGAGGCCAGTAACCGCGTGGGTAGAGGCTGATGTAGGCGTACCATCTGCCTGATGGTGGGTCGCGAAACAGGAAGCCGTTCACTGGCCAGAGGTAAGGTGACCTGCCCGTGTAAACAGGGTTTCCCGCTTCACGCTCGAAGGAATCCCAGGAGGGGTCGCCGACAACGGGATGGTGCAGCCATTGTTCACGATGGCGTGATTTCGCCAGGTCGGGTATGCGCTGGTTCATGGGCAGATTGCTCCTCCAGCCACTTCCGGATGAAACTCGCTATCTGCCCATAATAGTTCTCCGGCTGGTCCACCCGCGCCTGCACGTGTCCACTGCCGTTCGCCACCCACAGCGTGCGGGGTTCCCCTGCCGCTTGATACAGGGCGTAGGCGTGCTCGACAGGAACCAGATGGTCGCGATCGCCGTGAATCAACAGTATTGGGCGCGGGGCAATGTCGCCGATTTCGCGCACCGGCTGGGCGTCTGCGAGTGACGTACGCGCGAAAAACATCGCCAGATACTTTACTGGACGACAGAGCTTACCCAGAACCTTACCGAACCCCGCCTCCCACCACGTATTTGCAGCGTGCGCCAATCGGGCGTACGCGCTATCGGTAATCACCGCGCCAACCCGCTGGTCACGAGCAGCCGCCATGATAGCCACCGCGCCCCCCATCGAAGAGCCGAATAGCAGGATGGGCAGCCCGAATTGCGCCACGAAGTCCACCGCGCCCAGCGCGTCCTGCACCTCGCGTATGCCGATGGTGGTGGTGCGTCCGCCGCTTTCGCCGTGTGCGCGGAAATCAAAAAGCAGGCAGCTAAAGCCCATGCGGTGCAGTTCCAGTGCAACGCCCAGCACCTCGCAACGGTTCGCCACGTAGCCGTGACACAGTACAGCCACCCCGCGAGGGCGTGGATGCGGTATCCACCATCCCGACAGAGGTATGCCGTCGCGCGAGGGGAAGGTTACAGGGTCAAAGGGTATCTGTACATCGAACGGAGTGAGGAACAGTGGGGCGCGCGGTGGGTGCGTTGCTGCGACGGCAAGCAACACCCACCACAACACGAGCAGAGCGCCTGCCGTCGCCGCTACCCAGAGCATAGGCTACCCCGGTTTGTTACCGCGTCCGCGCCGCCCCCAGCCGCCCTTGGGCGGGAAGAACAGGCGCTCTTTCCACCACTCGTTCCAGCGGTCGAACTGCTCTTTGTCCAGAATGCGACGCAACTGCTTCTGGTTTTCGTGATGCACTTTGAGCAGTTCCGCTTGCGTCTGGTTGATGCTCTGGATGATGCGTTGTGCTGCACGCTCGTCGAACTGATACTGCTGGTACAACTGCATCAACTGCATCCGCTGCTCGTGCAGTCTCGTGAGCAGCTGGCGTATCTTCTCCTCAGTCTCGTTCATCAGGTTGATGAGTCGGGTGCGTTGCTGGGCGGTAAGGTTGAGTTTCGCGAACAACCCCTCGCGGTCGAAAGGTGGCGGCGGTGCGGGCTGTCCACCCGGAGCACGAGGAGGCGCAGGAGGTTGCATCTGCGCCTGCATGTCAGCAACCACTATCGCCATCAACAATAGCAGCACTACCGTCAGGCAAAAACGTGTAAAAACCATTTCAACAGTCCTCCGCCTGCTTCAGTTTCCCCAACCGCTGAGGATAATCTGCGTATTCTCATTCAAGGGGTCGTCTACCACCGTCGACTGGGCATACGACACGACCTGTACGTAACCAGACAGGTTTGCTATTTCCCGCTCTGGGGAGTTGCCGTACTGGGGTATTTGTGTCCACAGAGCGAACGCAATGACCACAGCCGCCGCTACCCAGCGCATCTGTGAGAGGGACCTCCGGTTCCACCATAGCCACAGGCTTACCCGTTCATGCGTGCGCGCCGGTTCGTCGAGCCTCGCCTGCACACGTTCCCATGCCCAGTTGGGCAACGCCGCAGGCTCGTCACGCAATAGCTGCAGCAGAGCGCGCTCCTCTTCAAACATGTTCTGGCAAGCCTTGCATCCCCGCAAGTGCTGTTCTATCGCCCTCGCCAGACGAGGCGCACATCTGCCCCGGAGGTACTCCGTTAGATTGATCTGAACCTTTTGACATCTCATAGTATGGTGCCTCAAAACCTTCTGAAAGCAAGATATCGCGCAATTTCCGCCTCGCGCGGAAAAGCCTCGATTTGGCAACGTTACGCGGGATACCGGTAATGCGTTCTATCTCCTCCAGCGAGTGCTCCTGAAAGTGATACAGTTCTACCAGCATCCTGTCGGTAGGGGGAAGCTGGGCGACGCTGCGTTGAATCAGCTCGCTTCGCTCGCGCCCCAACGTCTCGCGCAGGGGGTCTACCCCGGCGGGGTCAGCTTCTTGTCCAAGCGCGTCCAGCGACTCCGCAGCGATGGGCTCGCGCACCTTGCGACGGCGCAGCGAGTCCCGCGCCAGGTTTGCCGCAATGGTGTATATCCAGTTGCGCACCAGCCCCCTGTGCCCAAAGTGCGCAGCGTGTTGCCACACTTTCAAGAAAACCTCGGTCAGCAGCTCCTCTGCCTCACTGCGGTTGCCCACGATGCGCTCGATGAAGCGCAGAACGCCTCCACCGTGCCGCTCCATCAACAACCGCAGGAAGTCCGCTTCGCCTCTGGCGCAACCCTGTAACCAGAGTTCATCTTCCCTGTCTCGCTCGGAGGGATTCGCCACCGGTGTTCTCCCTTCAATCATTCCATAATTCTAAGACGCACGAGTACCGCTTCGGTTGCATGCGCTTGTTATAACGAATGGTCTATCAGCATTTTTACGCCGATAGCAATCAGTACTATCCCGCCAATCATCTCCGCCTTGTTTTCACAGTATCGTCCAATCCTGTCTCCAGCGAACACTCCCCAGAAGGACAGGGTAAACGTGATTACCCCGATAAGGGTCGCCGCATGCAGAATAGGCACTCGCAGCAACGACAGCCCCAACCCCACTGCCATTGCGTCAAGGCTGGTAGCAATTGCCAACAGTAACAGGCGTGGGGCGTGGAGCACCTCCAGTGTCCGCTCTGTTTCTTCCCGAGTGAAGGAATCCCACACCATGCGCCCGCCGATAGCTGCCAGCAAGCCGAAAGCTACCCAGTGGTCGAAGTCCGCAATCAGTTCACCCGCGCCGTAGCCAGCAAACCAGCCAATAACAGGCATCACCGCCTGTGCCAGTCCAAACGCAGCCGCGATACGCAGAGCGTACGAGATGCGCAAGCCCTTCAGTTTCAAGCCGCTGGAGATAGAGATAGCAAGCGCGTCCATCGCCAGCCCAATTGCGATAAAAAGGGTAGTAAGCATTTTCCGGCTATTCTGAAACCACAACGGTAAGGTTATCTATCAGCCTGGCTACCCCAACACGCGCCGCCAGCGAGATGAGCACTTCGCCCTTGAGCTCCTTCAGAGGCTCCAGGCTTTCTGCGTCCGCCACGTCCACGTATTCCGTCTTTACCAGAGGTTCGGTAGCGATAATCTGCTCTACAATCTGCTGTACCTTTTGTCCGTCGCGTTCGCCGGCAAGGATGGCGTCGCGCCCAGCGCATAGAGCGCGATATAACACTGTCGCCGCCTGGCGTTCAACTGGCTTCAGGTAGACGTTACGCGAGGACATCGCCAGCCCATCAGGTTCACGGACGGTTTCGCAGGGCACAATCTCGACGGGTATATTCAGGTCGCGCACCATTCGCTGTATTACCTTCAACTGCTGGTAGTCCTTCTTGCCGAAGTAGACGCGGTCCGCCTGTACGATATTGAACAGCTTGGCGCATACGGTCGCCACACCGCGGAAGTGCCCCGGACGAGCTGCTCCCTCCAGGCGGCGAGTAACTCCTGCGACATCCACGTAGGTCTGATAGCCCTCAGGGTACATCTCTTCTACTTCGGGGGCAAAGAGAAGGTCAACGCCTGCGCTCTCTGCCATCGAAGCGTCGCGGGCGAAATCACGCGGGTATCGCTGGAAGTCCTCCGCGGGACCAAACTGCGTGGGGTTCACAAACAGGCTTACGACACACAGGTCGCACTCCGCCTTCGCCCGGCGCATGAGGTTTAGATGCCCCTCATGGAAATAGCCCATGGTAGGTACAAAGCCCACAGTTTTCCCATCAGCGCGAGCGAGTTTCATCCACGCTCGCACTTCACGGATGGTCCTCGCTACCTGCATCAGAACGCTTGCTCCTCCGTTGGGAATTGTCCACTTCGAACCTCTTGTGCGTACTGCCGAAGCGCTTCGGTAATGGTCTCACCGACGTGAGCATAGCGCTTCGTGTGCTTGAACGGTACACCTGGTACCAGCCCTACCAGGTCGTGCAGTACCTGTATCTGCCCATCGCAGCTTGGCCCGGCTCCGATACCAATGGTGGGTATATTGATTTGCCCTGTGATCTCCTTTGCCAGCGCAGAAGGGATAAGTTCTAAAACGACAGCGAACGCGCCCGCCTGCTCTACGATATGCGCATCCTCTATCAACCGCTTGGCGGCTTCGTCGCCTTTCCCCTGCACACGATGTCCTCCGAATGCGTGTACCGACTGAGGCGTCATGCCCAGATGCGCCAGCACCGGTATACCGAGGCTTACCAGTCGGTGGATAGTTTCTGCCACCGGTTCGCCTCCTTCCAGCTTCACCGCCTCCGCGCCGCCTTCCTGAAGAAATCGCCCCGCGTTGCGCACCGCATCCTCCACCGTAATCTGGTAGCTGAGGTAGGGCATATCTACTACCAGCAGGGCTCGCGGCTTTGCGCGAGCGCATGCCTTTGTGTGGTGCAGCATCTCCTCCATCGTCACCGGTAGTGTGGTAGGATAGCCTAGCAGCACCATCCCCAACGAGTCGCCGACCAGAATCATGTCCACACCCGCCGCATCGGCGAACAGCGTGGTTGGGTAGTCATAGGCGGTGACCGCCACTATCTTCTCGCAGCCTTTTTTCTGCCGGATAGTGGGCACAGTTATCTTCTGCTTTGTACCTGCCATTGTTGCCACTCCCTTTCTCCTCTGAGATTGTACACTTAAAACACCGCATAGCGCAAACGGCACAGGCGAAGGGATTGTCTAACAGACTCGGCAAAGCGTTGCCTGTATAGAAGCTAGTGCTGTGTTGAGGTATGGCTTGTGGAACAGAAGCGAAGAGTCTCGTTTGCTCGCTACAAGGAGATGCTTCGCCTTCGGCTCAGCATGACAACCTCTGGAGGGTCGCGCTCCGTCGCGACCAACCCATCCCGCAAATCTGGAGGGTCGCGCTCCGTCGCGACCAACCCATCCCGACAAATCTGCATGGTCGCGCTCCGTCGCGACCGCTCAAACCGGACGGCTCGGCGGGAGCCTCGCCCTCCAACCCGCTTGCCATAAGGACGCTTCCGCGCCTTACCTCCCCAAGTCGGGCGGCGACACCACCGGAACGTCTCGCCCCGGAACCAGCCGAACGGGCAAGGGCAGTTTCTCTAAATCGGCAGGTTTCACCCTCCAGTCGCGCACCGCTGCACGGTTCAGTCGGAAGGTGATGCTTCTATCCGCTTTTACCCACTGATTCACCCGCGCATCCAGCACCTTGCCGCTTCGCAGACTATCTACCCGTGAGAAAGCGTACACCTCGATGTGCGCCAGACGCCAGTCCGCCGCAATCGCTCCGCCCAGCGTCTCCAGAAAACCGCGTCGAGGTACCGCCGTCCTGGAGTCTGTTTCCCCAGCGAACTTGTTCAGCAGGGCGTCGCGGTCGGACGCGCTCTCGTCATCGCTCTCCCACTGCGACAGCGCAAGGCTGAGCATCCCCGAACCCTTGGGAATGCGTACCGTCTGGAAAACGTGTCCGATATGACGTGTTTCCTTGTCATCCACGTCACTGTAGGGTCCCGCACGATACTTCTGTACACTGCCAGGCAAAGAGACAAGCAGTGCCAGCACGAACGGCTCGTCGGAGTCGCTTCCCCGGTCCCAATCGCTCTCCGCGTTGCAGTACAGGCGGTCGAGCCTCACGCTGTACTCCGCCCACCCGCCGCTGGCGTCGCTGCCCTCGCGTACTTTGCGGATGGTGCCGTACACGGTGTACTTGCCCTCGCCGCCGCCATTGAGGTACACCGAGAACTCTGTGCCTCCTGTGCCAATTTGCTCCAGTTCCCCTGCTGTCCATAACTTTTTGTTGGATGCAACATGGTCAGCGTGTCCGCCAATCAGGCTTAGCAGCAAGTTGCGTGCGCCGGAAACGACCGACTCCACACCGTCGATAAACGCCCTGCCCAGCGCTTCCACTGCCTCCCATCCCGTGGCGGCGTCGTTGCGCAGGGTGATACTCTCAGGCAGACTCGCGAGCGGTCCTACCGTATATACCATATCGTCGCCCGCCTCGAAGTCGTTCACCGCCAGGATGGGGTTCGTTCGGGGCGCATAATCCAGCAGGAACTTCTGGCCACCTGCCTCCAGGTAGATATCCGCGTCGGTGCCCGAAAGCCTCTCGGAGGAGGTCCTCAGGCGCACGCGCAGGAAGAACTGGTCATCGCCAACCGCCCGGAAGCCAGAGGGGGGATAGTGCCCCGCGCTCAAGAAGGTGTAGGGTAATTTATTGTAGTGTTCATACTGCTCATACTGCTTGGTGCGCTCGTCCTCGTCGTAGCCAGTGGTTTTCACCTTTTGCCAGAACTCGCCTGCGCCCAGAGCGTTCATCTGCGCCTCTAAAATCTGCAGCCACTGCACGGAGGTGCGTTCCGCCAGCTTAAGAGCGGTCTCAAACAACTGCTCGCCAGTTACATCGGTCACCCCACGCACCTGCACGGCGATGTTCGCCATCCAGCGGCTGTCCAGCGCAATGCCCGGCGGTTCCATGTAGATCACGTTGCTCGGTATCGGTACGCCCCGTACGCTCGGCGAACCCACCGCCCTGCCTTCCCGCGCCGACCTCCAGGTCTCGCACAGGTGGCTGCTACTCAGAGGCGACAGCGGCGCACATAAAACAGGCATGATATCCGAAACAACAGGTTGCTGAAGCAAAGTGGCGGCAGGTGAGATTTTGCCGTGCGGCTTCACCCCCACCGACGCCGGCTTCTCGTAAGAACCCGTCCACAAGCTCATCCGGCGGCGTTCTTCCGGCGGCACCTCAAACCAGGTGCGGCTGCGCCGTTCGGGGGCGTCCACCCAGTTGGAGTGCGAGTAGAAATCCTGAATCGCATGTAGGGAGACGCCCACAATATTCTGCGCGGCGGATACATCATCCTGCTCTTTCGCCCAAAGCAACCCCAATAATGTGCCCGCCAGAATGCGCTTCCAGTTGGCTTCCACCTGCAGGGTAGAGAAAAGGTCATCGAAGTGCAGCTTTGCCAGCTCGTCGTAGGTCGCCAGCGACACTTTGAGGCGACTCAAACCTCCCTTCGCCCACCACAGCGGGTTGTAGGCGTACGAGTCAATGTAATCCGCATGCCATTTCAGCGCGTCGGCGGCTGCTGGAGAAAAGCCGCAATCAAGAGCTGCTCGCTCGGTAAGGAGCTGATGGTACCAGGGATTGCCGAGCAGGAAGTCTTCACCCGAGAAAGCCTGAGCGTCGACCAGTACGCCAAATGACAGAGCGAACACAGCAGAGGCTGCAGCAAGTAAACGCCTGCAAGATTCGAACATGGTATCCCTCCCGAGTACGCTTGCCAACATGGCAGGAATGATATACTGCACAGAGCAGAACACTGTATATTATACCAGACTGGACAGGTTGCCCCCCCTTGAGCCGTGTTTTTCGTTGACAAGAGCTGTTCGTATGCGATAAGCTTGGAATACCTTCTATCGGGAGCGCGCGTATGGGAAGTTTCGAGCAATACGTCGAGCGCACGCACCGGATGTTTCTCCAGATTATGGACGACAGCAACCGGTCACGCTACGACGCTGAACTCTGGAAGTACTGTCGAGGCTACACCGAGCGCAAGCAGATCGAGAAGCTCGTGCGCTTTGTACACGACCTGCTGCGTCTTGCCTCGCTGGACGTAACAGGCAAAACTGTTCTGGACGCCGGCTGCGGCTTCGGACGTGTGGCGCTGGTGCTGGCGGCAATGGGCGCTCAGAAGGTGTACGGCGTTGACATTACCACGCGCAGGCTAAACACCTTCCAGCAGATTATCCGTGACCTGCAATTGGAGCAGAGCCTGGTTGCCGAGTACAGGTCGGCAGACGACACTTGCTATCCAGACGAGATGTTTGACCTGGTGTTGTCCATTGAAGCGGTATCGCACTATAACGACATAGACGCCTTCTTCAGGGAAGCGGCGCGTGTGCTGAAACCGGGCGGCGTGCTGCTGATTTCCGACGGCAACAATGGACGCAATCCGCGTATTGCACGCTTTACCAGGCACGTATGGAACCGGTTCGAGAACGGTCCCCCCGGCGAGGTACACGGACATACCGTCAGCCAGAGCTACCGCCAGATTCGGCGTAATATCATTGCCGAATACTTTCCTGCCCTTTCTGGAGAAGAGATGGATGAGCTGGCGCGTCGCACCAGCTATATGAATCGAGAACAGGTCATCGAGGCAGTGCAAAACTATCTGGCAACGCGGCAATTACCCCATTCGCTGTACAACCCCGACCGGTGTCCTGTGGACCCACGCACGGGCGCGGTTATCGAGCGACTGTTCGACCCGTTTGAACTGGCGAGGTATATGCAGCAGTTTGGATTTCGGGCGAAGGCGTTCGCTTATTTTGGAGGAGCGTCGGGTAACCCACTCTTGAGGGTAGCGAACTCGATATTGCAAGCCCTCAGCGCGGTCACCATGTCGCTGGCGCCCTCCTTCCGCATCGTTGCCATCAAGGAGCAGGCATCGTAGCGTCAATCCTCCGCCAGGAAACCGAAATACCGTCCGCGCCAGTACGCCTCGAGAAAATCGGCGCTGCCCACCTCACGCTGCTTATTGTCTTCGAATATCAGTGTCAGGTTTGCACTGCGCCATCGGTGGGCGCCCGGCTCCAGCACATAGAGCCCCGCTGGTGTAGAGCAAAACACCAGCTTGCTCCCATAAGGTACGAACACCCCATGTACCACGGGGATTTCCAATCCCTCATGGACGGTTCGCCAGACCCTCTGCGACGGCTCCAGCCGCATCACGCCCCGTTCCGTCTGCGCCCACAGCACCCCTTCTTGCGCATTATCTAGCGCCAGTGAGCGCAGGGTCGCTGGAACAATATCACGCATCAGCCCCTGAGGTCCCTCCTCGCGCATCCGCCGAAAGAGCGTTTGCAACTCATGCGAGTGCGACTTTCCCGCATCCTCGCTCTGGCAAAGCACGCTACCACGAAAAGCACCGTAGTTGACCCCAAAAGCGGCATAGACACGCTCGCTGCGTCCACAGTCAGCCACCAGTATCGGCAGCGCAGGAGCATTGTTTTCAATGCCCACGGCGGCGCCCTTCTGCCACAGCTCCTCTGTTATTTTCCTGCTCCATATCACTCCATCCAGCAGAGCATATACTCGCGCCGGCTCGCCTTCCGACACAGCAAACACCCGCTCTCTTGCCGGAGGCGCGTCCTCCGTCAGGCAATCCCAGCGATGACCTATCCATTCTTCGCCGTGGTCGCGGCTCGAGTACACACCGCCCTCCGCTACCACGTACAGCGTGTTGGCATTTTTGCGTGAGGTGAAGACCTGCGTGATGGTTCCAGCCTCTGCGGGCAGAGGCAGTTTAGCCCACGTGCTTCCTCCGTCCAGCGTCTGGTAGAGCGACCTGCCCGCGGCGGCGTAGAGGTGCCCTGCATACTTGCCTGTAGCGATCAAGTGTGCCCTTTCCGGGGGATGGGCGTCCAGTTTTCGCCACGTTTTGCCGCCGTCTCGGGTGCGGTAGATGGTCCCGTTTCCCTCCAGGGCAAACCATACGTACTCGTCCGCCGAGGAAACCGCTACACTCACCACAGGTCTGCTCAACCAGCCATCCAGTACGTATGGATCGCCTTTCCACTGAAACTCGTTGTCGCGCGGAGACTCATGCAGGGGCAGAGGCTCCACCGCCCTGCCGTCTTTGATAGCGATGTCTGCGCGCAGGCTGTTCATGCGTGGGCGAAACACTTTGTCCGTCGGATAGTGCTGTAACGTCCATCGGGCGTTCTGTAACGCCTCTTCCTTTCCTGGCGTGTCGGGGAAGAGGGAGAAGTGGATGTAAGTATAAAGCGGACACCGGTCGCGCTGGTGTGCCTGCCACATCTGCTGCGCTACATGCCGGTAGAACGCCTTCATGGATTCGTCCTTCTCGATACGCATGAGCACCTCGAGGTGATGGTAGACGTGGTTCGTGTCGTCAAAGCTCTCCACGCCCAATACCGTTCCGGTGTACCCGCGTACGCCGTACTGTTTCGCTAATCGCTCATGCGCCTCCAGGAACTTCGCTTTGCCGGTAAAGTGGTGGGCGATGCGCAACGCAGAAAGCGCCATAACCACGTTCAAGCTGGGGGTGCGTCCGTCGGTGAAACCCAAAATGGTATCAGAGAGATTGCCATACTCGTCGTATACGTTCATGTCGCGGTCAAGCCAGTATTCTACTATCGCCTCAAGAGCCTGCGCGCACTGTTTCTTTTCCTGCTCGTCCGCTACCAGCAAAGCGTACAGGGCAAAGGCATGAGCCGCGCTACTGTACGTATGGTGGCTTGGGCTGCCACGCCAGCGATATTCCTCGTAGGGAGGAACTCCCTGGTGCCACAGGCGACTGTTGCGTGGGTTCAGCCGTTCCTCGCGCGTTTCGCCTCTGCCTTTCACGTAACCCCGCGCGATAAACCCACGAATGCCCGAAACCTGCGTGAGACTGAGTAGCCCTTGAAAGATTCGTCGGCAGTGCTCGCGGTCGGCAGGACGTTGAGTGAGCAGGTACCGGTGTATCTCCCCCGACAGGTAATAACACGTCCAGTTAATGCTATGCGCCACATCCGAACCGCCCTCGGTGGTATGGTCGGCGGGCTGTCCTTCTGGAGGGCATTCAATCTGGGCAATGTACAGGCCGTTTAACCAGTGCTTGCGTAGTACATCCTGCTCAAACTGTTCCGCCTTCTGTCGAAGGGTCATGCTCGAAATGTCGTGCGCTGCAACTACAGATACCGAGAGCATCCACAATACCCCCATCACAGCGGCGATGTTCATCGCGCTCTCTCCTCCGAATCCGATTCCACAATCCATCCTTCTCCAGAAGCATCCGCACTCCTGCCATCACAACCAGCGCACACGCCTCCAAACCAGCACACCCTGTGCTCCTCGCGGATGTTACTCACCCCATACCATGCGGTTTTGCGCCGGCTGCACATACACTCGATGCACGCGCCTGCCGCGCATCTCCACCACCTGCATCTCGTAATCGCCAAAAGGCACGCGGTCACCCACGCGCGGAATAGAGGTGATCTTGCCCATCACGTAGCCGGCAACGGTCTCGAACATGCCATCCTCTTCCGATATCTCCACCCCGATCTGGTTAGCCAGTTCGTCCAGCTCTACGTTGGCTTCCACCAGAAATCGGTTCTCGCCAAGTTTCTGGATACGCGGCTGTATCGGCTCGAACTCGTCGTAAATCTCGCCTACAATCTCCTCAATCACGTCTTCGATGGTCACCAGCCCGGAGGTGCCGCCGTATTCGTCCACCACAATCGCCATGTGCATTTTCTGCTTCTGGAACTCGCGCAACAGTTCGTCTATTGGCTTGCTTTCGGGCACAATCAGGCAGTCGCGGGCGATATGCTTCAGCGCGTCGATGCCGTGCTGACGAGCGCGATACAGGTCTTTGACATGCACGATACCCAACACCTTGTCGGGGTCGCCCTCACACAGGGGGAAGCGTGTGAAGCCGTACTGCTCGGCGACGCGCAGGTTCTCCTCCATCGTCCACGTGGTGGACAGGTACACCATATCCACGCGCGGTACCATAATGTCTTTCGCCCGTTTGTCGCCGAAGGAGAAAACATGCTCCATCAGCTCCGCCTCAGTCTCCTTGAGCGCGCCCGAACGGCGCGAAGCAGCAAGCAGCAGACGCAGCTCCTGCTCCGAGTACGCTTCTTCCGACGAGGCGGGCGGAATACGCAGCAAACGCAGCACCAGCGAGGCGCAGCCGGTCATCAACCAGGTGAGAGGAAACAGCAGGCGATGGAACAGGTTCAACAGGGGAGCCGTCCACAGCGCGGCGGGCTCCGTACGGCGAATGGCGATACTCTTAGGTACCATCTCTCCTATCACCACATGCAGGAAGGTGATGCCCAGATAACCCACGAGAAAAGCGGTGAGATGCACTGTACGTGGGGAGGTAATACCCAGAAGCGTCAACAGGGGTTGCAACTGCTTGGCTGCCCACGGCTCCGCCACCCACCCTAACCCGATGCTAGCCAGAGTGATGCCCACCTGCACCGTGTTGAGGTACGCGTCGATATGCTGCTGGGCGTGTTTGGCAATGCGGGCGCGCCAGTTCTGCTGCTGCACCAGCTCTTCCAGCCGCGTGGCGCGCACGCGCACCAGTGCGAACTCCGCAACCACAAAGAAGGCGTTGAGCAAAATCAGCGCGACGACGAGCAACGCTTCCGCAGAAAACATCCTCTTCCGCCTGCGAGGCATTTATCGCCATGTCCGAGCCACATCGCTGTTGCCTCGCGAGTGTTGCTTTCACCATCAGGACGGTGAAATCCTACGCGGAAGCATGGAACGCGCAAGCGGCATAACCCACGACGTGCCTGGTGTCCGCGCCGGGCACATCACCGGAAGTGTAATGACACAGCACCTCACCCCGCGTGATGCCCAGATGGCGCAGGGCGAACAGCATAACAGCGGTCGGCATCACTCCACACATGCTGATGTCACGACGGAACACCTCTTCCATTAACCTCTCGCCGTCTACCTCGCGCACCGCCTGCAACACGATTTCGTCCATGCGATACGCCTCGTCGCGCGGCACGTAGTGCATCAGGTCGGTGCTCGCTATCAGCATGCGGTGGTGCGCCCGATCGCCCAGCAGGGATGCCAGCACCTTGCCCAGCTCCTTCAACGCTTCAACGGTCTCGCGGTCGTAGTACACTCTGCCGAAAGCGATGGGCACGATGCGAGCGTGGGGCGCGACCGTCTGCAGGAAAGGCAACTGCACCTCCAGTGAATGCTCTGGCGCGTGGGCGTTTTCGTCCTCGCGCACGATGGGAGCCTGTTGCTTGATGGCTTCGGCGGTAGCGGTATCTACGGGCACTTCGCCCAGCGGCGTCTCAAAGGCTCCATGTGAGATAACCGCGATGGGCGCGCCGATGGCGCGATGGTTAGGACCTAACAGGATGACCGTTTCGGGTGGGCCGTCCTCGGCAAGGCGGGCATAGGCATGCGCGGCGGCAGCCCCCGAGTAGCGGTAGCCCGCATGAGGGCACATCAAACCGCGCAAAGTGCGCTTACCGTCGGTTACCGTCTGGGGCAGCCTTC
>JANWYZ010000058.1 GCA_025054895.1 bacterium
CAGCTCTCCAGGTAGTGCGATTCAGGAATATGCCACTGACAGGCGGCGGAGGTCTCGTCCTCGTACAGGCTCAGATGTACGGTGAACGCACCGCGCGCCGTTGCCTCCTTCAGCAGCTGGGCAAACTGGAGGTCGGCGGGAGCGTTGTAGGCAGGGTTGCCGCCGAGGATGATGAGCGCCTCTACCTGTCCACTCTGCAGCTCCTGCGCCAGCTGGCGGATGTCCTGGATATGCGAGGTAGGCTTGGCTTCTACGGGCGCGGTGTACACCACCGTCTGCCCGATGTTGCCCAGCTGCTCGTTAATGGCGTGTACGAGGGCGTGGACGGCGGGCGGCTGCGCCTCGCCCACCGCTACTACGCACTGTCCTCGATGCGCCTGCAGGTCTCGCGCCACCACATCGACCCACTTCTGCACGTTCTCTGGCAGGGCAGGCGCGTCCACAGGTAAACCTACCGCCTTCGCCAGCGCCTGCGTGAACTGTGCGATTTGCGACGGACGCATGGGCAGCCGATGGTCGGCGACGGAGCCTGTCACGGTCGGCGTGCTCTCCACCACATACAGGCGGTTCATCTCGCGCGTGCCCTCGCGCACACGCCGTCGGGTGGCGTAGTCATGCGCGTAGCGCGGTCCCGCGGGAGTGTTGTAAAGGAAATCGGCGTCTATCGACAGGATGACTGCTGCCCTGTCAAAGCGGTACACCGTGTTCACTGGCTCGCCGAAGGCGATCTGCGCCCCTGCCAGCGTGTGTTCCGCGTGCAGGGGTTCATACTGGTACCACTTCGCCTGCGGGTATTTGTTCAGCATCTCCTGAATCAGCGTGGCGAGCGTAGGGGAGGTCACCGTTTCAGTAAGAATGCGCAACCCCGCACCGCGCACCGCTCCCTGCTTTGCCATGGCAAGGGCGAGAGCGCTATTGAAATCCGCCCAGGATGCAATCCTGTTTTGCTCCACGGGGCTTTGCGAGCGATCAGGGTCGTACAGGGTAAGGATTGACGCCTGTGTCCACGAGTCGATCGCGCCAAGGTGCTCTGGTGTACCGTCGGGATGAATCTTCACCTGTTGCGCTGGGGAGATTACGCCTTTGCTGCCCGGGCTGGTGGGGTGCCTGGCGTTGCCTTCCACCTTTGTCGGGCGTCCTTCGTGACTTTCCACCAGAATACCTCGTGCGTAACCGCCCTGCGTGAAAGCAGAAGCGTAGTAAAGCGGTCTACCGGGGATAACTTCTTCAGGCTGTTGCACCTGCGGCACAACTTTGCGCTGCGACAACGGACGACAAGAGGTCAGTCCTGCCAGAGCCAGCGAAGCGCCCATCAGCTTCAAGAACTGCCGGCGGTGCAAAAACGCTCCCAACGGCGAGGACTGTCGCGGAAACTCTTTCTCCAGAATATGCAGGAACTCTTCACTCTCCGCCAGCTCCTCCAGGCTTCGCCAGTAGTGGCGTCCGTGCGCCTCAGCCAGTCGCTTGCGGATGCCCTCCAGATCCAGTGGTTGACGACGCTTCTCTCCCATGTTCCCCTAACCCCGTATTAACGATGGCACACCGAACAGTCGGTCAGCTGCTCCTTGCGGATGCCATATTCTTTCACCAGCTTCGCGCCCAGCTCCAGCTGGTTCGCAGGTTGCTTATACTCGTAGTTGTATACCTCTTCCTTCGGGCGGATGTACTTCTCCGGCTGGCGGTGACAGTCCAAACACCAGCTCATACTCAACGGCTGCGCCTTGTAGGTGATGTTCATCTCGTGGATGGGACCATGACAGGTGTCGCAGCCGATACCCTTCTGGATGTGGATGCTGTGGTTGAAGTAGACGAAATCAGGCAGGTCATACACTTTGTTCCACTTCACGGGCTCGCCCGTCAGGTAACTCTGGCGAATGGGCTCCAGCAGGGGGCTGTTAGTCCACACTTGCGAGTGGCAGCTCATACAGGTATGGGTAGGGGGCACGCTTGCCACTGCCGATTTCTCCACCGTACTGTGGCAGTACCGGCAGTCGATACCCAGTTCCTTTACATGGTGCTTATGGCTGAACGGAACAGGTTGGTCAGTTGGTGCGCCTGCATGAGTAACGTATGGCGACCTGCTCAGGTTGGAAGCGATGAGCACCCCGGAAACCAGGAGCGCTGCGCCCGTGACGATGCTTAATCTTGCCAGTGTGTTCGTGCTACGATGAAAAACCTGCGGCATGTAACGCCTCCGTTCACCGTTTGTGCTTTTTATCACAACAGGAGATCACAGAAATATCTCCCCCTCCCTCTATCCTGCGCCCGCTACGAACCTCTGGGGAGCGCACTGCAGTGCGCGCTACGAAACTCGCCTGTTCTTTTCACTGTGATTCGGTGTGAAGTGAACAATATGCACATCCAGGTGTCCGCAACTACAGTTATCAAAGCTCTATACTCGGTATTTCTATATCCACCAGATGTTTATCGCCTCTAATTATACATGAGGAGTACCGTCCGTTTCAAGGGCAATTCACCCGATTCGCGAAAAAAATGCGCCCAATTTCACAAAGGGGCATGATGGGAAGGATGGTCACAGTGCCCTGTTAAGTTGTGATGTTGTCGTATCGACGCTATCACGGCGGCTGAGCCTTACTCTCTCTGTCATGCTGAGCCGAAGGCGAGGCATCTGGGAGATTCTTCGCTGACGCTCAGGGTGACAAACAGGGTTTGGAGGGCGAGGCTCCCGCCGAGCCGTTGTTTTTGTATGGTCGCGACGGAGCGCGACCCTCCAGGGTTGTCTCTCTGTCATGCTGAGCGCAAGCGAAGCATCTCAGATTCTTCGCTGACGCTCAGAATGACAAACAGGGTTTGGAGGACGAGGCTCCCGCCGAGCCGTTGTTTTTGTATGGTCGCGACGGGGCGCGACCCTCCAGTGCCTGTCATGCGTTTACGCCCTCGCATGACTTTTGTGGACAGGACGGAACACGTCCCCCCAGCCGTTTGAGAAAGGAAGGCAAGTGCCTCCGGAATAGTATCGTTACTACCCCGGCAGTGGCAGATTCACCGGCTCGCCGCGCCTGGCAGACTCGTACGCCGCGAACGCCACCTCCGCCGCCGCCAGACCGTCTTCGCCCGTGATGGGCACGGGTTTACCGGTCGCAACGCTCTCGACGAACGCGCTTACCAGCCCATAGTCCACATTAGAACCCCAGTGCTGCAGGCTGATGCGCATATCGCGGTCGTCGTACAGCGTGGAGTTCTGCGCGAACATGTCCATATACGCCAGCCCTTTTGTGCCCACCACCTGCAAGGTGACGTCGCCCCAGGTGGGAAATACCTTCGGGCGAGACCACGAAGAGTCCAGCGTAGCGAATACATCGTTGGCGAAGGTGAGGGTAAGCATGCCGGTATCGTCGAAGTCGCCGTGACAGAAGCCGTTGCCGATTTCGGCGTAAACTTCTACCACCTCGCTCTTCAACAGGTCGCGGCAGAGGTCGGTCACGTGTACCGTGTGGTCGATCACTGCGCCGCCGCCGGAGAGTTCAGGCACGATAAACCATCCTCCCGGGTTGCGTCCCCGATTGGTTCCTCGTATCGCCAGCACCTCGCCCAGCTCGCCTGCCTCTACCATCTGCTTCAGGCGGATGTAGGAGGGGCTGAAACGGCATGGGAAGGCGGTCATCAGCTGCACGCCGTTCGCTTTGCAGACCTCGATCATCGCCCTGCCGTCGGTTTTGTTGGTAGCGAGAGGCTTCTCGCACAACACATGCTTGCCAGCCTTCGCCGCCATTTCGGTGAGGGGGCGGTGCTTGATGTTCTCAGGACAGACGATGACCGCGTCGACGCCCGCGTTTAATAGCGCCTCATAACTATCGTAGAAGCGCACGCCGTACTGCTGCGCTATATGTTGACCGCGCTGCGGGTCATCGTCGGCAACGCCCACCAGCTGCGCCTTACCTTCCGCCTCCAGCAGCTTCACACAGTGGGCGTAGGAGTAAGCGTGCATGTGCGCAAAGCTCATCATGCCGATTCGTACCGCCATCTTATGCACCTCCTCCCAACCGGATCACCTTGCCGGTGCGCACGCTCTCTATCGCCGCGAGCGCAATCTCCACCGCCTTCATGCCATCTTCGGCCGTGATGGACGGTCGTTGCCCCGCCTGCACGCTGTCGACAAAATGTTTTATCTCTAACATGTAGGGGTCTTCCGCCAGTGGACTTTCGGGCACGGCTACGCCGCCTCCACCGCCCCCAACTTCCTGTTTTGCCACCGTCAACGGCATGGCGGAGCGACTGTCGAAGGCAATCATCCCCGCGTCGCCCGCGATTTCAAAATCCACCTTGAAGCCGCCCGGGTCTGCCCAGTTCGCCTCCACGTGCGCGATAGCGTCGCTCTTCAAGCGCATGGTAATCAGTGCGTAGTCGATGTGGTCGAGCCCCTTGAAGGTCAATGCCTTGGCGAACACGCGCTCTACCTCGCCGAACGTCCAGCGCAGCCAGTCGAAATCGTGAATGACCATATCCAGAATCGGTCCACCGCTTTGCTCAAAGTCGGCGTACCAATCGTTGGCGGCGCGTGGGTAGGGCCCGCCACGTCGTGTGCGGATTGCCGCCGGTTTGCCCACCGCCCCTGCCAGCACCAGGTCGCGCGCCTGTTTGAACTCAGGGAAGAAACGCAACACCTGCGCGGGCATCAGCGTCACTCCTGCCTTGTTGGCGGCTTCGATCATCTGCTCGCATTGTCGCAGGGTGCGTCCCAGCGGTTTTTCACACAGGATATGCTTGCCAGCACTCGCCGCCTTCAGCACCAGTTCCAGATGGGTAGGGGTCGGAGTGCAGATATCCACCATATCCACCCGTTCCAGCATGGCGTCGTAGCTGTCGAAAGCCTGCACGCCAAATTCCGATGCAGTACGCCGGGCGGCATCGGTAACAGCATCGGTAAAGCCAACCAGCCGGGCATTGGGCAGTTTCATATAGGCGGATGCATGGGTACGTCCCATCGTGCCTGCGCCAACAATCCCCACTCGCAGCATCGTTTCACCTCCTTACGCGAGCGTTACTTGAAGACCGTTTTCAGGCTCTCTGCGATATGCCTCAGACCCAGTTCGGGGTAGTTCGGGTAACCTTCAACCTCGGCGGTGATGTAACCGTCGTAACCCACCTGCCTCAGCGCGTCGTTGACCTGCGCCCACGGTACGTTGCCCTGCAAGGGGTTGCAGAAACCGGTAATGTTACCGATGTGCGTTTTGAAGTCTTTGACATGCACACGGATAATGCGCTTGCCCAGGATACGTATCCACTGGTCGGGGTAGCCCATCACCAGCACATTGCCCGCGTCGAAGTACACGCCTGCATACGGACTGCCCAGCTCGTCTACGAACTGGCGCATTTCCAGCGGGCTGAGCAGGAACTTGTTCCATACGTTTTCCACTCCGATATGCACGCCCAGTCGCTCAGCCTCTGGTAACAACTCGCGCAGCGCCCTCTGCGCCCGCTCGTACGCTTCATCGTAGGCGGTTTGCTCGTTGACCAGTCCGGGCACTACCAGGATAGCATCCACCCCGAGCCAGCTGGCTATTTGCAGCTGCTTGCGGATGGCTTGCATCCCCTTCTCACGCACCGCGGGGTCCGGGCTGGTGAGCGGGTATTTCCATCCCAGGCCGGTGGAGAGGCTGGACAGCTCCACACCGAGACGCTGAGCGGTTTCGGCAAGTGCGCGTACTTCCGATTCCCTTGCCTCGAAGCCCAAAGCGCCATCGTCTGCCATGTTGAACTCGATGCTATCAAACCCGGCTTCTTTCGCCGCTCGCAAGCACTGCTCGAACGACCAGTCGCCGGGCATCGTCCATCGGTTGATGCCGATTTTCATGACGGGAACGCCTCCTTCGCTGGAGATATCGAAAAAACATATTCGCCTCCAGGTAAAGGTTTCCTTCGAGGTATAATGGACGTAACGCATCGTAAGAGGGTAAGGATGAGCCGTGTACTGAACGAACGCGATACCGTAACGATAGAGAAGATAGTCGACAAGGTATACGAAGGTGAACCGTTGACTTTCGAGGAGGGCGTCTGGCTGTTTCGCTATCCACGCCTGCCCGAAATCGCCGCGCTCGCCAACCACGTACGCGAGCGGATTCACCCACGCCGTATAGTCACTTACGTAGTGGGCAGGATCATCAATTACACCAACGTCTGCTGGGTGCGTTGTAAGTTCTGTTCCTTCTACAGAGTGCCCGGACATGATGAAGGCTATACGCTCTCTATGGACGAGATATTCGCCAAGATCCGCGAGCTGGTTGAAAAGGGCGGGGTGGAGGTGCTGATACAGGGAGGGTTAAACCCTCGCTTGAAGATAGACTACTACGAACGCCTCTTCTCCGCCATCCGCGAAAGTTTTCCACAGGTGATTATTCACGCGCTCTCGCCTACCGAAATCCTCTACATCGCCCATATCTCGCGCCTGAGCCTGGAGCAGACTCTACGCAGACTACAACAGGCGGGTTTGCAGTCTATCCCGGGTGGAGGCGGCGAGATACTGGTGGACCGCGTGCGCCAGCAGATTGCTCCCTACAAGCATACAGTAGATGAGTGGCTGGAATGTATGCGCGTCGCGCACGGGCTGGGCATCCATAGTACCGCTACCATGATGTTCGGGCATGTGGAAACCACCGAAGACCGTGTAGAACATCTGCTGCGCATTCGCGAACTGCAGGCGGAGACAGGAGGCTTTCGCGCTTTCATTGCGTGGAACTTCCAACCAGAGGAGACGGAACTACCCCACATCAGCAAAGCCACCGGATACGACTACCTGCGCACTGTGGCAGTAGCCCGACTGATGTTACATAACGTGCCTAACCTTCAGGCTTCCATCCTGACGCAGGGACCCAAAATCACGCAGATTGCACTGGGCTATGGCGTCAACGACCTGGGATCTATCATGATCGAGGAGAACGTGGTCTCCGCAGCGGGAAGCAAGTTCATCCCTACCGCCGCCGAAATGGAGCGGCTGATTCGCGACGCAGGCTACGAGCCACGTCGGCGCAACACACGATACGAACTGCTGGAGTGAGGCGATGACAGACTCCTTCGGGCGAACCATCGATTACCTGCGCATCTCGGTGACAGACAGGTGCAACTTCCGGTGCGTCTATTGTATGCCCGAAGAGGGGGCAGATATCGCTCCGAAGGATTGGATACTCCGCTACGAGGAAATCGCAACCATCGTGAGGGTGGCGGCAGCGCTGGGTATCCGCAAAGTGCGCCTGACAGGCGGTGAGCCTCTGGTGCGCAAAGACATAGTGAAACTGGTTCAAATGGTCGCCCAAACGCCTGGCATTATAGAGATTTCCATGACCACCAACGGCTTCCTGTTATCACGCTATGCGCGCGAGCTGAAGGAGGCAGGTCTTTCGCGCGTCAATATCAGCCTGGATACCCTGAATCCGGAGAGATTTGTGCGCATCGCACGACGAGGCTCGCTACAGCAGGTGCTGGAAGGGATTGCGGCTGCGCAACAGGTTGGCTTATCGCCTGTTAAACTGAACATGGTGGTAATGCGTGCTTTCAACGACGACGAAGTAGCCGACTTCGCTCGCCTCACCTTGCAACATCCCTATCATGTCCGCTTCATCGAGCTGATGCCTATCAACTGGTACGACGGTTCGGAGGGCGGGGAGTTTTTGCAGCAGAGATTCTGGAGCCGTATCTTTGCGCACACTGGCGAGCCCTCTTTCCAGCTGGTTCAACTCAGGCAGGCGTCGCGTGGTATGCTTAGCGCGTCAGAGATGCGCCGGTTGTTTGTGCCGGTGGACGAGATGCGACAACGCATCGAGCAGGAGGTTGCCCCTTTACAACCAGCAGAGGTCGTCACGAACGGACCCGCTCGCACCTTCCGCCTGCCCGGGGCGCAGGGTACAGTGGGCTTTATCAGTCAGGTCACAAACGACTTCTGCGCAAACTGCAACCGCCTGCGCCTCACTGCGGACGGTTTTTTGCGTCCCTGTTTGATGGCGGATGGTGAAGTAGACCTGCGCACCCCCTTGCGTGAGGGCAAAGGCGAGGAGGAGATACGCCGGTTGTTTCTGTACACCGTTGCCCACAAACCAGAACGCCACTACCTGGCGGAAGGAATCAAGCCGGTGAGCAGGGGGATGAGCCAGCTGGGAGGATGAGGACACATCCCGGGCTGTGTCTTGCGCTTTTGCCAGCAATACTATTTAGCTGTAGTTGCTCTGTTGTACAAGTTTCCTCCGTGCAGATCGCAACGGAGAGCAAGTCTCCAAAAGAGAGCTCTTCGCTCTAACGCTGCTATGTGGAGTGTTGACTTCTACCCCAGGCGTGGTAGCTATAGCAGTCGGTGATGTCACCCGTTTTGCCAAGTAGCAGGCGGGTGTATTGGCGCTATACCACATCTATGTTCTCAGAGCAGCTATCGCCACACCCTACCCCAGATTCAACTTCCTCTGTACGCGTGGAGGCGGCGTGCTTTCGCTTCGCAGAATCCTTATCGTCTCACCACGCTGGAGGTGGAACACCTGCGCCGCATTGCCCCCGTTTATTGCCACCTCCAGCCTCTGGCTACTGCCGAACAGGGCAAGAGCTTGCCCGCGAGGCACCTCGCCATAGGTACGGCATATTGGGAGTAAATCTGTCCCCGAGACCACCTCCACTGCAGGCTCTTTCACGTCCCAGCGGACGCGCCATGCCTCGTAGTCTGCGCGGGTCAGGTTGGTAATAACGTTGCCAAAGCGGTCGATGTGTACCACCGTAGCCCGGATACCCAGCCAATCCACCCGAATGCGTGGCAGGGGCAATCGCTGCAGGCGGGTCAGAGGCGTGCCCAGCTCCTCCAGCGGCACTCCACGCGCGAGGTGCGCCGCGACGGGAGCGAAGAGGTCGCGTCCATGAAAGGTAGCGCTGGGGTTGGGAAGATGATATTGTGGGTTATCCAGACATACCGCCTGCAGCAGCTTCTGTCGTTGCAATACCAGCGTGAAGAGTCCGTTATCAGGACCAACGAAGAATGCCCTCGACGTGCGCAGAGCAACGGGCTTGCGCGAAGTGCCCACACCTGGGTCTACTACCGCCACGTGTATTGTACCCTCCGGAAAGTAGTCCACCGAAGCGTCCAGCAAGAACGCACCGGTAGCGATGTCCTGAGGCGGCACCTCATGCGTGAGGTCTATCACCGTCGCATCGGCGCACAGCGAGGCGATAACCCCCTTCATCACGCCCACATAGGTATCTTCCGTGCCGAAATCGGTTAAGAGAGTGATGCACGCGCTCATGTGTACATGATAACAAAAAGGCGTCATCATCGTCTATCTAAGTGGGTTAGGGGAGGACGTGCGAGCGAATAGAGGCGCGTATCTCGTCGGGAGGCGCATGCTCTCCCACGGGGCAGTAACCCCATCGCCGCCTGGCGGAGTCCGCCCACTGAGCAAGAAACGGTGCGGGCGCCCGCTGTCTCTCCGCAGTGTGGGTTGGCGCGAGGGGGAGCCTACGGTGCTCGCACCGAAATAGATAAGGAGCGACGCAATGGATGCGCGAGTGTGGGAGTGGCGAGTGGCTACCGGAGAGCATCCCCGGCAAGAGGGCGAACAGCAGCTCATCGAACGCTGCCGTTCGGGCGATATGGAGGCGTTCGGCATCCTGTGGCAACAACACCGAACTGCCGTGTTCCGCAGTATACTGGGTATCGTAGGCAACCCACAAGACGCTGAAGACCTGACGCAGGAGGCTTTCTTGCGTGCCTATCGTGCTCTGGATAACTTCCGTGGCGAGGCGCAGCTGCGCACGTGGCTTGTGCGGATTGGCGTGCATCTGGCGATAGACCATGTGAAGCGTAAAAAGGCGCACCCCGAAGTATCGCTCGATTGGGATGTGGGTGGTGGCTTCGCCGACATCGACCCGCACGCCGCCGCAGAGCGTAATGAACTGCGCGAGACAGTCCGTAAGGCGATAGACGCCCTGCCTCCGCACCATCGCGCGGTAATCGTATTGCGGGATATAGAGGGGATGGACTACTCGGAGATGGCGCAGGCGTTGGGGTGTAGTGTGGGCAGTGTGAAGCTGAGGCTGTTTCGCGCCCGCCGACTGCTTAAACAACGACTGGAAGTGCTTTTGGGGGGATCACGATGAAACGGCTCCTGTGCCGATGGGTAGAATACTACCTCGCCCTGTGCGAGGGTGATATAGAACGCGGCTTGCCCGGCTGGGTACGCCGTCACCTGCAAGTGTGCGCGCACTGCCAGGCGGAGGTACAAGCCTATGCTCGCGCCCGCGAGGTGGTGCGCCAATACGCCGCCCTGCTACCCGATTCGCCTCCTGCAGGTTGGCAACCCCTGCAAGTAGATACGAAGGTTGAACAACGGATAGCACCGCTACAGTTGGCGCTGGCTCCGGCGGCGGCAATTGTGGTAGTGGCGATTGGTTTTGCGCTGTGGCAGCAGATTTCTACACCGGTACGCGAGGGAGATGTGCCACCGCAGGTAGCACAGAGTGTTATTACCCCGCCGCGGCGCGAGACAGCCATGCCGTACAAAAAGCCCGCTGCTGCAACTGCTGCACCGTCTGCAAGGGGTATCAGCTCCAAACAGCATCAGCCGAAGCGGCGCGACTTACCGGAGCAGGGCGAGCCAGCTCCATTACCGCGCCAAACGCCCCCAGGTTACGACTCGCCCAGGCGTATCGTCATCGCGGCTCAACCGAAGCACGAGCCCGTCCATACACCACATGCTGAGGTTGTTACTGAACCGTCACCCGAGCCGGTGGCTCCTGTGCAGCCGGTGGTGGTAGAGGCACATCCGGTTACCTCTGCTCCCGTGCCTGAGGGGTATGTCATTGAAGCCGCTTACCCCGCCGCAGGGGGCGTGGTAGAATAGGAGGCGATGCCTGATGCGCTCAATTGCAACCGTATGCTGCCTGCTGTTGCTGTGTTTGGCTGCGGATGCTCAGAGCGTGCTGGAGTCGCTGGAACGCGAGGTAACCGCACTCGCCCGCAGGGTTATGCCCGCTGTTGTATCCGTAGAGGGAGGAGCGCTGGTTGCACCGGGCAGTGCGCCCTCTTCTCTCTGGGCACGTCCCAGCAACGAAGCCGCCCGTCGTGTGTACGAGGCGCTAAGGATGCTGAACCTACCCAACCCCGTTACCCGTAAGGGTAGCGGTTTTATTGTGGACAGCAACGGTTGGGTTCTGACTGGAGCGGATGTGGTGCGTGGTGCTGAGCAGTGTATCGTGCGCCTCGCCGATGGACGCCGGTTAACTGGCAAAGTGGTCAGTATCGACGAAGCCACCAACGTAGCGATGGTGAAGGTAGAGGCTCAGGCTCTGTCCGCTCTGCCTCTGGGAGATTCAGACAAGCTGGAGCCTGGCAGTATCGTGCTCTGCGTGGGCACTCAGGGTGGATACGACCGTTCAGTGGCGTTGTGTACTGTTGCAGGCAAAGAACGCATTGGCGTCATCGGTCAACAACAGTTCCTTTCCAATCTGCTGCAAATCTCCGGCTCCATCGGCGCAGGCAGTAGCGGAGCAGCAATAGTGAACACACGGGGCGAGGTGGTAGGCATCGTCATCGCCACGCTGACGCCTGGCTTCACCATCCGCATCCCCGAACCTGCCGCCTCTCCCCGTTCCGGCGCAGTACCCTCTGTGGCGCCGCCCATTGAAACTCCCCTGCTGGGCGCATCGGGGGGAGGGCTAGCCGTACCCATCAACGACGTGCGCGCAGTACTGGCAGAGATGCAGTCTGGCAGGGTCAGGCGAGCGTTTCTGGGCATCGTACCTGCAGACCGCGATGGCGCAGAAGGGGCGGAAGTGGTGCGCGTTATTCCCGACAGCCCTGCTGCGCGCGGTGGGATCCGTCTGGGCGATGTGATCCTGTCCATTAACGGTCAACCCGTACACCGCGCTGCCGACGTATCCGCCCGACTGCGCCGTATGAAGCCGGGCGACAGGCTGGAGCTGAATATCCTGCGAGGCGCACAACGGTTGCGAATCAACATCACACTTGGCGAGAGGGCGAATACGCCGCCATGATGCACCGCGTGCAGACCATCGGCGCCATCGAAGAGGTGATTGCCCCCCTGTTTACCCTGCCGTCCATGCCCGACGGCAATCCTGTCTCTCTGCGCACCTTTCGGCAGAAACAGCCTGTAGGCTTACTGTTTATCCCACAAGCGGTGCACGCTCCCAACCTGTTGTACGAAGTGATGCCGATTCTGGATGATTTCCGTCATACGGGCGTCGCCTTGCTGGCGATAACGCGCGAGCCGATACCCAATGCCCCGTCTACCCTCACTATATTGCTGGACCAGGACGGGAGCGTCTTCCGCAGATACGACTGTACAGGCAGGGATATTTGTCTGTTTGGATTAGACCGCTACGGAGCGGTTGTGCACCGTTCCACCTGCGAAATAGCTGAACTGAGTGCCACTCTACGTGCTTTGCTGGATGCTATCGAGTTCTCTGAGATACAATGCCCCGAATGAGGAGTGTAGCCTGACCGCGCCGGTCGGCGTGGTTGTTGCGTCAAAAACCGCTGACCATCTCCATTATGGCTTTACATCTATGCGCGCTATGCTGTCCGCTCCGCTGTGTGCACTCTTCCGAAGTTTCCGCGAAAATGGTCACATCAGAGCAGGAGAAACATAGAGCACATCGAAGATGATCAGCAACAGAGGTAATTGCAACAACATTATCACTCTTTCCCGGGGTGTTGGATAAGAGCGAGGCTGGAATGCGAATAGAGGAGAGACTATGGCGGCAGCATGTTTGCGCAATCCTCCGCAGAGGCGGAATCAAACGCGACGACCTGGAAGACCTCTGTCAGGAAATCGCTGTGGCATACTTCCGAACTAGAGGGGTGGTACCCTGGGAAGATACCACGGTCCAGCACCGCCTAGTGGCGCACCTTATAAAGGCGGTATTGTCCGATTACTTTGCACAGTTTCGTAGGTACTCGCAATTGATAGAGCGCTATACATTATTCTATACCACGCTTGCCAGAACTCCCGATGGACCTACGATACAGCACGAAGCAGTAAGCAAGCTACACGAGCTGCCACCAAACCTGCGACAGATCATAGAAATGAAGGTTTTTGATGGTTATACGTTTTCAGAAATAAGTGACTTGACTTCCTGTCCCGAGGGCACGGTTAAAGCACGTTACTACAAAGGTATCGCGATTTTGCGCAAAACCCTACTTGAAGACACAACTTTTTCATCGCGTGAGGGGATTAATATTATAGACATTAACAACGAGGACGTACAAAATCGCCTTGTTTGACAGGGTGATTCTCAGGACACTGCTACTCGTGTTGGTCGCTGGGGGGGGGTGGTACCCCTTCTGGCGGGGACAGCGATCTACCGCCATGACCCCCAACGAGAAGGATGCAGTGGCATAAGCCAAGCATCTGCGTCAGCAGATGCGTACATATGGGCAATCAATTTCTTCATGCCTGCTCGCGTCATTTTGACGTGTCCACCAGGCGGTAGTGATTTCATCACAGCAGACGATTGGTGTCAACGTGTGGTGAATAGCGATTGCGATGGATGGTGGGGCAGTAGAGCTGACTACCTGCGTAGACGCAACAAGTGCTGGTGGGATATGGACACATATTTCTTGGTCACCTGCGGACAGTGGCAGCCGTGGGATTGCTGCTACGAACAGGACGCAACTCCGGAACCTCCATGTTCGCGGAGTCGTTCGCAGATATATTGCGTACCAACGTTTGGGCAGTGTCCATAGTGCTCTGTTAAGTCATGAACTTGTGACCACTTCTCGGATGTCCCACCATTGAAACGGTGGGCTATGAGACGGAGAAAACTGCCTGCGCAGGTTGTTCCAATCCGCGAAGGCGGATTTTGTCCCACCAGTGCCCCCGATTTCAATCGGGGGCAGGGTGCGCGAAATCGTGAAATCACAACTGAACAAAGCACAGGTGCGACGCAGGAGGGGGGGATATGGTAGACACCAAAACTTCGCGCAGTGTGGAGGGAGGATTGTGCGCGATACTGGCAGGCATC
>JANWYZ010000059.1 GCA_025054895.1 bacterium
AGCCAGGCGGTCGGAAGTAGAAGTCCCCACGGTGGCGTGGGTGCTTACGTCCTTCCCATTTCTCACGGATCCGCCTGACTTCGCAGCGATACTCCTCTTCCAGCTTCTTCTTAAGTAGCAGCTCTGTAATAGAGCCCATTACGTAGCCTTGCGCATTCGGACTTAACCTCAAAGCCTCGTAGAAAATCTCCACAGTAGTTTTGAATACCGTCTTTACGAAGCGGGTCAGCTTCTCGAAAACGCTCATCGGTGATGTCCTCTTAGCAGTTTATGGCACTCGGTCTACCTTCACCCCTTTCGCAAACGCTGCGTACAGCGCGTTCAGCCTTTCAGCGGGTATCGCCCCTTTTGCAAAAATCACGCGGTAACGGAACGTCACCTGACCGCCCGCAGGAACGGTGATACTCCCATCCACGTTTGGATTATTCTGGAAGTCGCGCCAGCCAAAGGGGTTTGCTGAGAACAATCCGTAGTCGCGTACGTGCCAGTGGGTGGGATGATGCGGATTGGCGGGATGGTCGAAGACCGAGATGCTGTACACCTCGCCGCCGTTGTCGCCGCTATAGGTGCACCATACGGCACGGGTGCCCCATGCATCCTTGTCTCGCTTGCCTTCTGCTGTGAGAATGTTGCCTTTACCCCGACGCAACTCCATGCTGGATGGAATACGAATGCCGAACGTACCTTCCTTCGTGTCGCCGAAGCGGAGCGGTTGATCGCCTGCACGGACGGTGACGGTGAAGTCGATGATGCGCAGGTCGCCCATGTCGTATACACATACTTCGCGGGTGTCGGTACAGAGCACCTGCCCCTGTGGCGTACGCCACTCATTGCGTGTGGTGATGAAACTACCCACGCGCCCTCCAGAAATGTCCGAGAACTCGCGATGTACGATGGATCCTTTACCGCCACCCTCCGTCCAGAAGTCCACGCCGTTTACATCACCGTGTGTGAACCAGAAAGATTTCTGGTGAGGGTGGTCAGCAGACTCGCCTTCACGCTGTTCCATCGGATAGGCTCGAGTCATCGGCACGCCCGTCTGTGCGTGGATGGGGTAGAGATAGGGCTTGGCAAAGCCTGAGTAGACGTAACGGGTGACCAGCTTGCCGTCGCAGCTGATTTCCAGAACATTTGCCTTCAGCTGTGATTGCCAGCGTGTCGGAGCAGAGGAGGCTCTATCCGTCTCAACCAGATATTCCCGCTTGCCGCCCGGGTGTATCCAGAGTAGCTGGCGCAACCCCTTTTCCATCAGCCGAAGGTCGCAGGGCACTTCAGTACCTTCGGGCAGCAGCAGCAAGCGCACCACATCGGTTTTTACAGTAGCAGGCAGGTTGACCACCACCAGGGTAGGAGCCTCTCCCTCCGTTTTGACACTCAGGCGAAATGTCGCCTGCGCTGCCGGTGCGGTTGCACAGGCGATACATAGTGCGAGGCAACTGGCGAACAGAGCGTATCGCATTTTGGTCCCTCCATCCTGCTGTTATGCTGGGCGCGAGCGAAGAGGGTAACCTGCGATTGTCATGCTGAACACAATGAAGCATCTGGCAGATTCTTCGCTCCGCCCAGAACAACAATCACTTAATGTCATGCTCCGCACTGGTGGAGCATCTCGTGACGACGAGAAGACAAAATTCCTTCCCTCGAAGTAGCGCAGATGCAAAAGCGTTTAGCTCGGTTTCAGATCGCTTCAGAACTCCAGCGTATAGCCCGCGCTGAAAAAGAGCTGGTTGCGCAGAATACCCGCTTGCAGACGCAAGTACTCGTCGTGGCTGTAGCGCAATCCTCCGTTCAGGTTGTCCCCATCGTACTCCAGAATCAATCTCCACTTTCCGTCGAGAACACCCTCTGCACCACCGATAATCTTCTCGCGGAACAGACCGGTACCGTAGCCTGCATGAAGGATAATCTGCGATACGGTGTCCTCTACATCTGGTGGAACCTTCGCCCGCGTGGTAAGCACAATATAACCTGTCCGTTCCACCGCTTTGGCGATGTCTATAACGCCCACGCCGATTTTGAGGTTTTCAAAGCCAGTGGGAATGAACTGCACCTTAGCATTTGCGATGGTACGGTTATCGGCGTCGTCGCGGTCCAGGTAAGAAACTCCTACCTCTACAAAGTTCGCAATTCCGGCATTTGCGGCTACAGTGCTCAGGTCGCGCCCGAAGTGCGTGCCTATCTGGAACTTTCGCGCTGTTAGCACGTCGGCGGTTGGCACGCTGAACAAGCCAGTGGGACCAAAAATGGTGCCGCTGCGTGAGGGCAAGATGGTGCTTTGTGCCAGAACAGGCAGGGCGCATGTAGCACAAATGGCGCAAATCATCAGTTTCTTCATAGTACAACCTCCTCTTCTCGAATATGGACAGGCTTATAAAACATTCGCCACTGGCACTCCCTACTCCTTTGCCCTTGCCGTTTCGCCCCAGTAGGGGTATCATAATACCCAGAATGGGAAGGGGGAATGGGCAACAGGAAAAACGTGGAGCGGACGCGAGTTCGCCGGGCGCAGTGCGCAGACGAGATGGTGCGCTGAAGCGCGTGAGCGGCTTCGCTGGACGTGTCGCTCTGTTGGGGCTACATCAGGTGGCTAAGCGCGTGCCGTTACCTGTGCTGTACAGCATGGGCGAGCGATTGGGAAGAGTGGCGTATCGGCTGTCGCGCCGATACCGCACGGTCGCTGAGCGCAACCTGCAGATGGCTTATGGACACTCGTTGTCGGAAGAGGATCGCCGGCAGCTGGTGCAGCAGGTGTTTATCCATTTCGCCAAATCGCTCATGGAGTTTCTGGTGGGGGATGGTTTATCCACAGAAGATTTGCGTCGCATGGTGACTCTGGTAGGCGAAGAGCACTTACAGTGGTGTCTGCAGCAGGGTAAGGGCACGCTGGTCATTACCGCGCATTATGGCAATTGGGAAATCGCTGCACGCTATCTTACGCAGTGCAAAGGCTATGTACTGAACGTGGTGGCGCGCGACGCTGATGATTCAGCAACCGCTGTGCTGGTCAACCGCATCCGGGAGCAGGGCGGTTATCGCGTCATCCCGAGAGGGCAGGCGGCGCGTCGGGTGTTACAGGCTCTGAAGCGTAATGAGCTGGTAGCTTTGCTTCCTGACCAGAACGCAGGCGACGTATTCGTGCCGTTCTTCGGCAGGCTGGCGGGCACGGTAGCGGGTCCTGCATTGCTGGCTCTGCGCAGCGGCGCGCCTCTCCTGCCCGTGTTTTGTACGCGCCAGCCGGATAATACCTATCTATTCGAAATGCTGCCGCCTTTCTTTGTCCAGTCGTCTGGCGACAAAGAGCATGATGTGCTGGAGGCAATGACGCGCATCAACACACTCATCGAGCAACAGGTGCGCAAGCACCCGTCGCAATGGCTTTGGTTGCACAACCGCTGGAAGACCCGTCCGCCGGAGGAGGCTCATGCGACAGGCGCCGCGCGTTGATATACAGCGCATCGAGCGGGTTGCCATCGTGAAGCTGAGCTCCATCGGCGACGTAGTGCACGCTTTGCCTGTATCCGCTGCCCTCAAACGAAGTTTTCCTCATTTGCAAATTGCCTGGATTACCGAAGAGCGCTGCGCCGAAATGGTGACTGGTAATCCGTATCTGTATGAGGTGATTACCATCCCCGGTAAGGCTTGGCGACATAGTGCCTGGCATCCACATACGTGGAAGGAGGTACGCCAGGTGGTAGGCACGTTGCGCTCCCGCCAGTTCCAGCTGGTGATAGACCTGCAGGGTCTGTTAAAGAGCGCTGTGGTGGCTTGGCTCACAGGCGCGCCTATACGCATCGGCTACCACTGGCAACGCGAGGGGGCGTGGTTATTCAACCGTGTGGTACCGAGAGCGCCGAGCAGCGTGCATGTAGTGCAGGAATACCTGGACGTAGCGCGCTATCTGGGCGCTGAGACGGAGCCGGTGGAGTTCCCACTATACATCCCGCCAGAGGCGGACGAAAAGGTTTGCTGCTTGCTAGAAGAGGAAGGTATCGAACCCTCCGATAGGTTCATTTCTATCAACCCCTCAGCCGGTCAGCCTTTCAAGCGCTGGCGAACTGAGCGCTGGGCGGAGCTCATTACACAGATTGACCGGCAGCATCGAATCCCCGTAGTGCTGGTGGGCGGCAAGGCAGACCGTCCGCTCGTGGAAGAGATTCGCTCCCGAACCCCCGCGCCTTTTGCGGACACGGTGGGCAGGACGAACCTGAAGGAGCTGGCGGCTATACTGCGCCGCAGCGCAGTGCACCTGTGCGGCGATACCGGCTCCGCGCATATCTCGGTGGCTCTGGGTAGACCGGTCATCGGACTATATGGTCCCACCAATCACCTGCGCACTGCACCCTATGGACAGCAACATCGGATAATCACACACAAGCACGAGTGTCCGGTGTGCAATCGCCATCCACGCCGTGAACATTCGGACTGTATGGACATGATTACGGTTTCAGAAGTGATGGATACGCTGCAACGCACTCTGCTGGAGGTAACTACCCATGCCTGAAGGTAATCGCATCCTGATAGTGACCAAGTCTCGTTACCTGGGGGATACCATTGTGGCTGTTCCCGCAATGCGTGCGCTGGCAACGCGCTATCCGCAGGCGCACATCACGCTGTTGTCCAATCCGGCGGCGGGGGAGCTGCTACGCGGTTGTCCCTACGTACACGAGTATCTATCGCGTCCGGTCGCGGCGCGTCGCAGGGTGGATTTGGAGATGTGGCGTGTACTGCGTCGGAAAGGGTACGATATGGCGGTGCTGTTCAACCGTTCGTTGAGCAGCGCGGTGCTGGCTTTTATGGCGCGAATCCCCCAGCGTGTGGGCTTCGATACCGAGGGCAGAGGTTTCCTGCTAACACAGCGAGTGCCTTACCAACCACCCAAACACGAGATACTTCATCTTCTGGAAGTGGCAGAGGCGTGCGGCGCGCCGGCGCAGGGCACATACATGGAGCTATGGGTGGCCCCCGAGGAGCGCGAGGCGATACGCGACCGCTTGACGAAGGAAGGAGTAGACCTCAATGCGCCGATATTGCTGGTACAACCCGGCGCGAACGACGCATACGTCAAACGCTGGCGCGCTGAGGGGTTCATCTGGGTGGCGCAACAGCTACAGAAGGAGTACGGCTTTCAAATAATCATTCTGGGAGCCAATAATGAGCAGGATGTGGCAGAGCAGGTGTCGTCCTCGTTTAAGGACGGCGCGCTCAATATGGTAGGGCGTACCAGCCTGCGCGAAGCGCTCGCGTTGCTGGCGGAGGTGGACCTGCTTCTGGGCAACGATACGGGCATGATGCACGCGGCGGTAGCGTTTGGCACGCCCACAGTAGCGATTTTCGCGCCGCACAAGTTCCAGCGGTGGGCGCATAACCACGGTTGCCACCGTGCGTTAACCGTGCCGTTGCCTGAAGGCGTACGCCCAACGCAGGAGCTAATACACCAGCACCTGTACGCCGTGAAGGAGGAGGATGTACTGCAGGCGGCGCGTGAGGTGCTGAAGGTAAAGCCACCGCGCTCCGGTATGGCTTAGTTGACCGCTTACAAATCCACACAACACGAGGTGATGCAAGGGGTGAACGTCTCTATCAAATTCGGTACCGACGGCTGGCGCGCCGTCATGGCGCGCGAATTCACCTTTGACAATGTAGCACTTGTGGCGCAAGCGATTGCCAGCTATGTGAGAGCGCAGGGGAACGCGGAACGCGGCGTGGTTATCGGCTATGATGCTCGCCTGCTTTCCGACCTCTTCGCGGACCTGATTGCGGATGTACTGACCGCTAACGGTATCCCCGCGTTTGTTACCGACCGCGACACGCCTACGCCCGTCACGGTTTACACCATTCGGGCAAAAGGGCTTGCGGGCGCGGTAATGCTGACCGCCTCGCATAACCCACCTCAGTATAACGGCATCAAGTTTATTCCCCCAACCTGCCATCCCGCCTTGCCCGAAACAACCGATGCCATCGAGGAGCAAATCGCTTACTGCCAGCAACACCCCGAATGTGTAAAGCGCGACGGAAACTCCTCGCTGAAGCAGAAGGTAGACCCGCGCCCCGACTATTTCGCGCACCTGCATCAACTGTTAGATACCCGCGCGCTGGCTGGCTTGAAGGTAGTGTTCGACCCGCTCTACGCCACCGGGCGAGGGTATGTGGACGGTTTCTTGCGCGAGGTGGGCGCACGGGTGGAGACCATTAAAGGCGAACGCAACCCCGCTTTCGGCGGTTCATTGCCCGACCCGAACCCGCAGAACTTGCAGCTGTTGAGTGAGCGGGTGAGAGAAACAGGAGCGCACCTCGGACTGGCAACCGACGGCGACGCCGACCGCTTCGGCGTGGTGGACGCGGATGGGGAGATGATTACCGCCAATCAGGTCATCGTGTTGACGCTGTGGTACCTGCTGCGCAAGATGCAGCCTGAGAGCGGTCATGCGGTGCGCACAGTAGCAACCACGCACCAGATAGACGCCCTTGCCCGAAGCTACGGCAGCATCACGGTACACGAGACGCCCGTCGGCTTCAAGTGGGTGGGCAGTACCATGGCGCGAACAGGCGCTCTGGTCGGTGGCGAGGAAAGCGGTGGATTGAGCGTTACCGGGCATATCCCCGAAAAGGATGGCATTCTGGCTGACCTGCTGATGGCGGAGATGGTGGCGAAGGAAGGCGTGACGCTCAAGCACGCGCTGGCGCAGGTGGCGCAGCAAACAGGCGAGTATCACACTCAACGTATCGACCTGCATGTGAACGAATCGGTGAAAAACGAGCTGATGCGTCGTTTCCGCGAGCGTCCACCTGCTAGCCTGAACGGTCTGCGCGTGGTGGGGGCGAATTCGGTAGACGGTGTGAAGCTGTTGTTAGAGGAAGAAGCATGGGTGCTGGTACGTCCTTCGGGCACGGAACCACTGATACGTTGCTACGTCGAAGCGCATGACGAGGAAACGCTGGAGGGGTTAAAAGAGGCAATGCACGCGCTGGTGGCGGCGGGTACCTGAGGAGCCTCGCACGTCTGGACACGAGGCTCGTCAACGGCAACAGCGCGAGACGCGCTATTGCTGTTCTACCTTCTCATCAGCCAGACATCCAGTCGGGGAGTTCGCCAGTTGTAGGGTTTGCATATCAGGTCAGGTCTGCCGTCGCCGTCGATGTCTGCGACGCGCCCTTCGTGCCAGTCATGTCCGCGCAAGATTTCTAATGGGGTAAAACTGCCTTTTCCGTCGTTGAGCAATATCCACGCTCGCGCTTCGGGGTTGTCGTCGCCCGCTGTCCAGCAGCGCATTTCGGCGCAGAAGATGTCGGGCTTGCCGTCGCGGTTGAAATCGGCTGTGGCAAGGGTGTGTCCGTGTATCACTTCGGTGCGCAGCAGGTCTATTTTCTCCCAGCTCTCAGCTCGACGTGGGGCGTTCTGGAAGCGATACAACATCAACCTGCCGTTGGCGTCGCCGGGCACCATCGCCAGCTCAACGCGCCCGTCCCCGTTAAAGTCCGCCACTGCAATGCGCGGATGGCTCTGCTCCGGGTCAATGAGGAACGGTGTCCACTGGTTGTTCTCGTAGTCGAACCATCTTCCGCCTGCCAATAGCTCGTCTCGTCCGTCGCCATCGATATCCGCTTTCGCCAGACCTTCGCCTGCGCCCTCGAAGATGGTGAACAGTCTCCACTCGCCAGCGCGAGGGTCTTTGGGGATTGGCGCCCAGAAGAGCTTGCCCGCTCCTTGATTCCAGAACACCAGCTCGGACTTGCCATCGCCGTCGAAGTCGCCGAACAGCTGGTCGTGGTGCTGGTTGCCGTGACCGGTTTTAATCACGTGGCGTTTCCAGGGTGTATCAGGAGCATAGTGGGGGGAGGGATTTTCCCACCAGTAAACAGTGTCGTGACGGTAGTCTCCGCCCGCGACGATGTCGAGGTCGCCATCGCCATCGATGTCTGCCAGCGCACCGCCTGCTTCCAGCGGGATAGACTCCGCTTCCACAATGTATACGCGCCACCTCAGCTTCGTCTCCTGCCGGTACCACACCAGCGCAGGCGGGGCATTGCGACAGCCGATGAGGATGTCCATGCGTCCATCGCGGTCGATATCGCCGACGAGGCACAACGTTTGCTGGTCAGAGCCGGGCGGAGTGGGCAGGTCGCCCTTCGCGCTCGACAGGTGTTGCCAGCGGAACATAGCGGTCACGGCAAAAGGTAGCCCTCCATTCAACCATGCAGGGGCAACCACTGAGGGTTGCCCCTGTCGAATAGTTCTACCGTACTGCTTGCATCGCCAGCAGCTGCGCCTGGCGGGCGTAGTCCATGGCTTCATTGAGCTCCTTCATCACCTCTTCGGGATTGTGGAAGCCCATGCTGTTTTCGGAGACCACCAGGTTTTCCCAGCGCACGTGCGCCAGCTGGTGCAGGCGAATTGCCTTTTGTAGCTGTTCGTCGTTTATTGTCCTACCACCTGCTTTCGCCTGCTTTGCTGCGGAGATGGCGTCGATACTATCGCTCAGCGCCTGCTGTACGCGCTTCTGCGCCTCGTTCACATGACGCTGCACCCTCAGTACCTGCTCGCGCAGGTTCTGGGGCGATATATTGTGGCACTGCCCACAGGGATACGCTCCCAGCCTGTCGCCTTTCACATATTTATCGATGTAGCGCAGGGGCGACACCAGCCAGTGTGAGGTGAGCCAGCGTCCGTTCACATTCACTTTGGGCATGTGGCAGGTAACGCACGATGCACCCGCCCGCTCGTACTTGCTTTCCCAGAAGGTCTCCACTTCCGGATGCTGGCTCTTGATGAGCGGCTCGCCAATAATCTCGTGCACCCAGTCCTGCTGGTACTTGTGACGCTCCATATAGTAGTCGTGCAGGTCACGCGCTTTGCGCCAGCTGAAATCGAAACGCGCTTTCTTGTCCGCTCCGGGACCGCACACATACTCCACATGACACTGAGCGCAGAGCAGGATCTCCTTCTGTTGCTTATCTGCTTTCGCAAAACTGGGAGCATTACGCTCCTTCCAGTACGGATTGACGCCGCGTCGTTCAATAGCGTTGATGAGACCCTTGTTGATGATTTGCAGTTGGGTGCTATGCGGGTTGTGGCAGTGAGCGCAGGACACGCCGTAGTCCTGCATCTCCTGGGGGATGCGTTTAATTGCCTCTTGCCATTTTGCCACTACATCGCCGTCGGTAGTCAGCTCCAGTCCCTTCCACTCTTTACCCCAGTAATAGGCGACATGGGTGGACTTGCAGTTGAGGCACGCAAGGTTCTTGCCCCGCTTGATATCGATGTGGTCGCGCAGGATGTAGCGGTGTGCGCGGTCTTCGTTGTATTCTCTGGTGAAACCGTGCCCAGCCACAATCTTGTTGTAGAGGGGGAAGTCTTTCGTTTTGGGGTGCTCTTTAGGGTCGGCGGGGGTGCCGCCAAACTCGCCTGCTGTACCCGGCTCGCTGGTCATGTACGTGTCGTACTGGAACTTGTGGCATGAGCCACAGGTTTCAGAACGGAAATCCACTACGGGAAGCACTTCGGTGGGGTCGTCCGCGTTCTGGTGAGCCAGCGCGTTCGGGTGGCACTGCGAGCAATTTAGCCCCGCGTGGGCGTGTTGCTTGAAAACATCTACTACTTCAGAATGGCAGTCAGCGCATTGCTCCTGCTGTGCATTGTTCGAGGTCGGCTGTGCGGCGTCCGGCTGCACGCTCGCCATCACCGCCCAGGTGATAGCCACCAGCATCGCCGACGAGAAGAACATCAGCTTTCGGTGAAGCATGTGCGAAGTACCTCCTGCAAAGTTGTAGGTGGAGGTTCTCTCCAGGAGCAGACCATACAGCTCCTGCTATTCACTTCGGCAAAACAGGATGTTTTCCTCCTTTTTATGGTTCAAGCGAGCAAAAATGGGTATAATCCCAGTGTATCTTTGTCAGTGCGTGGAACACGAGCCTGATAATCTTCCCGTTTGAGGCGGTCAGTCTGCGTCGGTAGTTTGGAGGGGCGCGTTCCGCTGCGTCTGTATAGTCACGGCGGAGCGTGTATTGGTGCCGCATCGGCAGGTGGCGTACGGCGCGCGCCTTCTACCTGCGAAGCGAGGTCAAGCTATGCATCCTGTACTGTTTCACATTGGTCCTTTAGAGGTGCGCTCATACGGCGTGATGATTGTGGTTGGCTTTGCGCTGGCGGTGTGGTGGTCAATGCGAACCGCGCCGCGCTACGGGATAGATGCGCAGAACGTTCTGGACATGGTCTTAGGCACGGCATTGACAGGGGTTCTCACGTCCCGGCTGGTGTTCGTGCTGTTAAACTGGCAGGGGTTTGCTCGGGAACCTCTACGCACGCTCTATTTTTGGGAGGGTGGTCTTTCTTTTCACGGCGCGGTCGTCGGCGGTGGGCTGGCGGTAGCGGTTATGTCGAGGCGGAGGGGTATTCCGTTCCTGCAGCTGGCGGACGTGCTGGCTCCGGGCGTCGCACTCGCGTACGCGGTGGGACGAATCGGCTGTTTTTTAGGTGGATGTTGCTATGGCGTGCCGACCAACCTGCCCTGGGCATGCTCTTTTCAAGACCCGTTTAACCCCCACGTGCATACTCCTCCCAGTCACCCCACCCAGCTTTACGCTTCACTCTCCAACCTGTTCATTTTCGCCCTGCTGGCGCGGATGCAGAAACCGCCTCATCCGGTGGGCAAGGTGTTCTGGGCGTATCTGGTGCTGTACGGCGTGTATCGCTTCATCGTGGAGTTCTGGCGCATCGGGGCGACCTCCAGCGTGCTGGCGCTGGGTCTTTCGGATGCGCAGTGGGTGAGCGTCGTGATGGTGTTACTCGGCGGAGCGGGATGGGCGAGGGCAAGGTTTGTTGAAGGGGTTTCGCAGAGCTCTTGATATTTAGTAGAAAAATGACGCTAAGTAACTCCGCATACGCTCCTCGTGAGCAGGCTTGGGTCTAGGGTGTATGCCATCTGGTCTCCGCATCTCCAGCGGATTCTTCTCGGCAGGGGCAGTCGTGATATAATGCAGGTGAGATGGAAGAGACAACGGGTGCACTGCTATATCACGTTGCTCCTGCCGATGAGGGTGTTCGGCTGGATGTGTTCCTTGCACAACGCCTGCCTGAGGTGTCGCGAGCGCAGATTCAGCGGTGGATCGAGGCGGGTGTGGTGGAGCTCAACGGCAGGACGGCGAAGCCTAACGTGCGCCTGAAGGTGGGCGATGAGGTGTACCTGGAGCCGCCTGTACCGCCTCCAGTCGAACCGCAACCCGAAGCCATCCCCTTGCAAGTGCTATACGAGGACGAGCATCTGGCGGTGGTGAACAAACCTCGCGGAATGGTTACACATCCTGCGCCCGGCGCGGAGAGCGGTACACTGGTCAATGCAGCGTTGGCGCGGTTCGGCAAGCTATCTACCATTGGCTCGCCCGAAAGACCCGGCATCGTGCATCGGCTGGACAAGGACACCACCGGTCTGCTAATAATCGCCCGTACTGACCTTGCACACCACGCCCTTGCGGAACAAATCCAGCGCAGAGTGGTAGAAAGGCGATACCTCGCGCTGGTATGGGGCGTGCCGCGATTTCAACGTGCACTGGTGGATGCGCCCATCGGGCGCAGTGAGAGCGACCGCACCCGTATGAGCGTAAAAGCCCCTCTGCACGACCCCAGCGCTCGCCCGGCGGTTACCGAGTTCGAACTGCGCGAGAACCTGAAGATCTGTTCCCTGCTGGAAGCGCGGTTGCACACGGGTAGAACCCATCAGGTGCGCGTACACGCGGCGTACGCAGGGCATCCAGTGGTAGGCGACCCGGTGTACGGCGCGGGGCGTTCAGCGACCCAGTACGGCTGGAAGAAGGCGGAGGCGCGCGCGCTGGACGAACTGATAGAGTGCATGGGCGGACAGGCGCTGCACGCCTACCACCTCGCTTTTACTCATCCCGTCACCCGGCAGGAGATGACCTTTACCTGCGAACTGCCTCAAGACATGCAAGCGATTATCGACTGGCTCAGAGCGAAAAAGGAGGAGGTCCGTGAGTAATTTACACGTTGTGCAGCACCCTCTGGCGCAGCATCTACTGACCCAGCTACGCAACAAATATACTCCACCCGAAGTCTTCCGCTCTCTGACCCGCAAGCTGACCACCATTCTGGTGATTGAAGCCACGCGCGACCTGCCCACTGAAATTGTGGCGGTAGAGACGCCTCTGGAGGAAACGCAGGGCACGGTGCTTTCGACAAAGCTGGTGGTTGTGCCGATTTTGCGGGCGGGCTTGGGCATGTTAGAGGCGGTGGTAGACCTCTTCCCCGACGTATCGGTAGGTTATATCGGTATGGAGCGCGACCACGCTACCGCTGTCGCCAACTCTTATTACCTGAAGCTGCCTCCTGTGGAGGGGCGCATCGTGCTGTTGATTGACCCTATGCTGGCGACGGGCGGTTCGGTGGACCAGGCTCTGGCGGCGATACGCAGCCGGAGCGCAGGTAAGATGATACTGGTGTCGATTGTGGCTGCGCCAGAAGGGGTAGAGCGCATCGAGCGTCACCATCCCGACGTGCCTGTTTATACTGCCGCGCTGGATAGGGAGCTCAACCCTGCCAAATACATCCTGCCCGGTATTGGCGATTTTGGAGATAGGCTATACGGGACGTAGTTTGTACGTCTCGCGCTCTACACGCAGTTCAAACCGGGAGCGGAACCGCCGTGACCCTTATGGACGCGGCAGAATGCGTCCCTCCAGGAGGCAGCCGTCTGGAGGGTCACGCTCTGTCGTGACACGCGTGGACGCGACACGGCGTTTCCCTCCAGAGCAAACGCTTGAGAGGAGGCACAGACTCTCAGCGTCGCAACGGGCGACGGTTCAGTGGGCGCCTCGCCCTCTGGCTAGGCGCATGGAGGGCGAACCTCTTGGTAAGCCGAGAAAGCCCCTTCCCCTTGAATCACGCGAGGGAAGGTGGAATAGTTGGGCTGAAAGCGTGCTGCCACAGGCTTAGGCAATCCGCCGATGATGGGTGCGACCGTCGTGAAGAGGTCTGCTGCCCTCGCCGCAAGGTAGTGACAGAACATGCCGCTAATGGAAGCCCCCACCGCGAAGAGGCGCGAGCAGTAAGGAGGGAATTGTTCAAACGGTATCATACTAGGGGCGCGAGGCGACAGGCAGTCCTCCTCAACGGCTATGGGACAGCTCTACGCTCATCCAAACGTTCTGCCGATTGGGCTTATCAGCAAGTAGGCGTTGGTCAAGCAGAGTGCTGAACCAGAGCGCAGGCTTCACACTCCATCCTCGTCCTAGCTCCACCTCGGTCATCAGTCCGACTGTCAGGTCTACCCACGACGCCACAGGGCTACCATAGTGGTAGGCGTTGAACCTCCTGGTACCGTATCCCACGTCCGCTCTGACGCTCCACCTGCCAGATAGCAGGATTTCCCCGCCAACGGTGAGGTAGGCTCCTTGCGCTGCCTTCAGGTCCTGGTAAAGCGCTATGCTGAGAGGGAAAGTGCGTTCCCAGGTGAAGTTGGCGTAAGCCTCGCGCGTGCGCTCCCAGCCCGTGCCAGGATAATCATATTCTATCCAGCCTAGTGCCAGTTGAACACCGCGCCCAGCGGTAGCATACTCGGCAATGAGATTCCACTCAGTGAACGTGCCTGCGGGCTTGCTTCGCGCGTAGATTGACCCGTTGTGGTTCGTCAGCTCCATGTTTCCCCAGAGAGCCAGGGTAAGGTTGCCCCACTGCAGGCTCA
>JANWYZ010000005.1 GCA_025054895.1 bacterium
AGCACTAGCTGCACAGACAACCTCTGTGTCTGCGCCTGTTACTTACTCCTTCCAGATGAGCGCATTACGGTAACCGCCTCGGCACTCGGTCGGCGCGTTCTCAAACTGCCCGGCTGGCAGCCAGAAGTTGCGGTCCGGCTTGGCGTGCCCGTCGGCGTACACAAAGTTGATGGAGCCGATGGGTTTCTCTCGAGGACCCGTCACGTGGTGAACAGGACGCCCCCAAAGCCAACCCTGCGGGGCAGTAAAGTCCGCCACACACCACACGCGCTCGCCTCCACCAACATCCAGTCCCCACCAGGAACCCCACATCTGGGCGATGGAGTCGGCAAACACGGCGGTTCGGGCGGGCTCGTTGAGCGACGCCAGGCTGCTTGCGGAGCACTGCCGACCAATGACGTACTCGTTGAAGCCGTAGGTGATGCAGTAATCGGGGGCCCTGCCGTCAGCCTCCGCATAGTTAGCGCGATAGTAGCTACACTCTCCCGCCACCTGACCGTACTGCTGGCACCAGCCACACGCGCTTACAGTCGTGCTAGCACCGATGCTTGGGCATTTGAAAATCTGCTTGTTCTTGATGTAGGGCATCAGCGCAGCCGTCCAGATGAGAGTAGGTTGATTGGGGTTACTGCACCAGGGCGCGCCGCCCGGACCGCCGGGCCACGGGCTCCAGATAAAGGTCTCATCGTAGTCCTGCACGTACATGTTGAGCGCAGTGCCCATTTGCTTCGTATTAGATAGGCAGGCGGTCATACGCGCCTTCTCTCGCGCCTGCGCGAACACCGGGAACAGAATGGCTGCCAGTATCGCGATAATCGCGATAACCACCAGCAGCTCAATGAGAGTGAATGCACGCTTCAGCATACAGAACACCTCCTCAAGATGAACTCAGGATCCCTTACCTCTGACCGTGTCACATACACCCTACATTACTATCTCTATTCTACTACCAGAGTCAGATACTGTCAATCGCCTGCACCAACTTCTGCAAAACGCTCTCATCTTACGCCAGCATGCGTGCAGGACACCTCACCCCTACTGCGAAGATAGAATAGAGGAGGAGGTGAATCATGCGCTACCTTACCTTGCTTACCCTGCTCATTGTGTGCGCTCGTTCACTCTACGCCCAGCAGACCGTGCAGGGCCCGGTAACCATCTACGGTACCGTCTACGAGCGCGTGGACCCCGGCGCGCCCTTCACGGAAGCGCCGAGACAGCAAGAGAACTGGCAACCGCCTGTCCCTTCGCCTGCGGAACGAAAGGCGGGCTTCATCCCCTTTACCCGCCCTGAGCCGTTCGATATCAAGCCCTGGAGCAAGCCCAAGGGCGAAGAGCGCACGCAAAGCCTGCGTCTGTACGTTGCCCAGGGGGAGATCGCCAGCGCATGGTTCGCACTGTACGCCCTCGAACCGCTACGAAGGGTTCAGATTCGGGTGGAGGCGAGCTCCTCTGCGAAAATCATCCCTCTCTACGCGCACTACTGGGCGCAACGTACCGACTGGCGCGGGCGAACCTACTACATTACGCCTGAATTGCTGCTGGAGATGCGTGAAGGGCGAGCGCAATTTCCTGCAAAGGGCGGCACGTTAGAGTGGCGCGACCTTGATATCCCACAAGGTGAAACCCGCCTCTTCTGGCTGCAAGTTTGGGTATCTCCGCAGGCGAAAGCAGGCGAGCACACCGTAAACGTGCGCTTGCAGGCGCAGGACAAACAGCCACTGTTGCTGCCTGTTCGGGTATACGTTTACCCCTTCCGCTTGCAGAAGCCGATGCACAAGCGATGGCTACTATACAGCGATAGCTGGCGCCTGAGCCACCTGCCTGACGAGAAACTGCTTGCCCTGATGAAAGAGATTGCCACCTACGGCATCGATGGCTTTACCGAGCTGCCCTTCGGCGAGCTGGACTTATCGGAGCTCAAAGCAGGCAGAGTCGGCTACAACCCTGCCCCTCTATTGCGCTGGCATCGGCTGATGAAGCAGGCTGGGCTGCGCGGTCCGCACACGATAGGCACTTTCATCGAGGACCAGGTACCTGGCAGGCTTGGTATCGAGGCGGATGTGAACCGCGAGTGGACGCCTCCGGTGCGCGACGCGATGCTCCGTATCGCCCGAACGGTCATTGACACCCTGCGACCACACGGCATCGACTGGATGTTCTACGGCTGGGACGAACCCGGACCCGAAACCATACGCGCCCTGGAACAATACCGCACCTGGCGCGAAGCGGGCGCAAGCACCTACGTTACCTTCTACCAGCAGGCAACCTACGATGCCGCTGCACAGTGGATGACCCACCCCTGCTTCTCGGTTGGGCTGGTTGCCTCTTCGCAACTGGCGCAATGGGCGCGAGAGCAGTGCCAGAAACGAGGGCAGCGGTTCTACTGGTACGGCAGCGGTTGCTACCTGGGCCAAGAGGGGCGCATGTTCCCTAACCGCTTTCTGGCGGGTTGGCTGTTCTGGAAGACCAAAGCCGATGGTCAGGTATCGTGGACGTTCGTGCGTCCCTTTGAAGACCCCTTTAACGATTTCGACGGCTCCAACCACAACCCCATCGAACCGAAAGACCAGTGTACCGTCTACCCACGCTACGCAAAGCCCAACGACCTGAACAGCCTCGAAGGCGTCATCCCCGCTATCCAGTGGGAAGCCTTGCGTGAGGGGATTACCGACTATCACTACCTGCACACCCTGCAAAACACTATCGCCTACGCCAAAAAAGTCGCCTCTGAGCGATCGGGCGGTTGGGCAGTGCAGCTGCGGCAGCTCGCTCAGCAGTGTGAACAGACCCTGCGCGCTCTGGAGGAGAGCGTGCCCTGGTTGAGCGAAGCAGGACGCGCTGGCTACCACAACGGCGACCTGCAGCAGAACAGAGCAGTCATTGGACAATGCATGGAAACACTGGTGCGATACTTGCGCGGTGAACGCCCCTCCTCAGCAAAAGGAACGCGGCTGCTTAATCTGGAAGTGCAGCTGGTGCCGCCGGTGTCCAGTCCTATCTCCACCAGATTCCTACCCGCGCTGACGCTGCCTCGTTGGAATCAGCCTCCTGTGATAGACGGCAGGCTGGATGAAAACCAGTGGCGAAAGGCAGCGATAGCATCCCCTTTCTACGAGAGCAACTCCAACACACCCATTCCCGACGCCTTGCGCACTGAAGCGCTGCTGGCGCTGGATGAGAAGGCACTGTACATCGCCTTCCGCTGCCGCTCCCCTCGCCCCGACTCGCTGGTTGCCGAGCAGAGCCGCCGCGACGCCTTCGCTATCTGGCTGGACGAAGGGGTGGAGATTTTCCTCGCTTCCCCCCAACAGCCCAGTAAATATGCACACTTCATCATCAACCTGAAAGGCGCTGTTTACGACGAGCTGGGGTTCGACGTATCGTGGAACACGGAGATACACTGCGCTACCCACGTCGACAAAGACGGCTGGACGCTGGAGGCCGCTATCCCGTGGCGGTCGTTGCCCTTCGCCATCAACCCGATGCAAGCAGAAGGTCCGTTGCTCCGGCTCAATTTGGGGCGCAACCACAAACAGCGCGGCCAAACAGGCACCACGCATTGGGCGTGGTCGCCCACTTTCGGATGGTTCCACAACACCGAGCGTTTCGGGATTGCCCTCGTGCAACAGGGCAACGTTCTGGTAAAAGCGGTGACACCGCCAGACTACGTGGACGACCAGGCACTGCAGATTACCCTGCTCAATACAGGCAGTCTGCAGAAGGTGCATGTGAACGGACGTGAGATCACTCTGCGCTCAGGCGAAGAAACCGTTGTGCAGGTACCCTCCAGCCGAGAGCCCGGCGAGCACCTCACTGAGGTTCATCTGCAGTGGCGCGATGGACAGGTAAGATTGCAGATACCTTATGCTATCGTCAGACCGGTGCAACTGCTGAGGCGGGTGGTCGTGGCGACAGGAGAGGGGGCAGTTAAAGTACCTGTCGCCTGCGCGTTCCGCAAGCCTGCGGGCAAAAGCCTCGTGGTTACTGCAGAGGATGGACGCACCCTGTTGCGCACCCCGCTAACCACCAGCAAGTCTCGCATACGCCTCAATGCGCCTCGTTCCCCGCTGCAACTACATTTTGGCGTGCAAGGTCAGCAACGGTGGAGAGAGACGCTGAGGCTATACATACCGTCGGTCAGCCATTAAGCGCGTGCGCATAAAGTTTTCCACGTAGCACGGGCATCCTGCCCGTGATGGACACGCGTACTTTGCCTCACTCGCAGGGATATTGCGCACGCCACCGGCTCGAGGAAGTCAATACAGCACAATGAGCCATACAGCGAACCACACAGAACATACAATCTCGATCACACCAAGCGCTATCGCCCTCAGCGAGTGACTTTGTGGGATGGCAAGCGTTCGAGCGATGGCGGGCAGGTATGCCACTGCAAGCAAAGGCTGTAACAGCCAGGCCAGCGCTACGGGTACCGCTAGCATATATACCACAGCCCACACCTTCATCCAGCGATTGCGCCTTTCGCGAATGAGAGATTTTACATGTAGCGCGGAACCGAAGAAATAAGACATACACACCCCCCATAGTATCCATGCCCGATCACTCCAGACTCCTGCGCCCGCTATGTATGCCGCTACCACCGTCAGGTTCAGCCCAGCCATCGCCACCAGGTCGTTGAACAGGTTCCGCTCGTTGCGCAGCCGCGCGAACCAGGCGTTCACTGCAAAGCCCATCAGGGCTGCGAACCCCACCACCAGCAACGACGGTCGCATCAGCACGAGAGGTATACCCAAAGCAGCAGCAACCACTCCATAGCCAGCCGCCCACCTCAGCCAGTAGGTTCTCTGACCTGGATAGCGTAAAGCCTGCAGCAAGGGATACGAGGCAAGGTAAGCAAACAACACCGCCCCCACCAGCAGCGGCTTGGACAGGTGCCACGGCGTGATAGCCAGCCCTACCGCCAGCGGTACAAGCCACATCATCCAAGCACCGTGTTCGTGCGGCAAAACTATCCGTTGTGGCGCCCTCATAGCTCTAAAAATTATACCTCAATATCCTGAATATGACATCCAGTGAACTTCCCGTACCGTTGCGGGTCAGGGAAGCAAGCCGCCTCTCCGATAGAGTGTATTGGAATGAACGCGCAGACCGCCAGTGAACTGAGCGTAGCACTACCCATCTCTTTGGGACGCTACAGGCTTTATCACCACAAGTACGGCACTTTCTGGATCGCCTTCACACTGGGTAAAAGCGAAGTGCCGTTGCTGGGCGTTCACGCATCCCTGCCGCCCATCGAGCTCAGAACAGCGCATGAACGTCACTCTCTGTTCGTGCGAAATTGCAGTGTGCAGGAGGGTGAAGTCACGCTCTGGGACGAGCGTCTGATAGACGCTACCCCCATACGCTGGGAAATCCTGATGCACGAAGAGGACGAAGGTAACCTGACCGTGCAGGCACACTTCTTGAGCTACGGCTTCCTGCAAGCTGAAGTGCAGTTTCTATACAGCTTTTTTGCCGATAACATGTATATAAAGCGGTTTTCAAGCCCCCACCCTTCCGTGCTGCTTGCCATGCCGCGCTTCACGGTGTCAATCTTTACCCTACAACCGACGCATCCAGACTGTCTGCAGATATCTGAAGCAGGTTACCTGACCTGGACTCTCCCCCCTGCCAACTTGCCCCAGCAGGCTCTGCATCTACAGATTCGTCTGCAGAAGACAGTGGACGAAGAACACGCTGTTATAGAACACATAGAGCACAGAAGCAGGCTGTTTCCGCCAGGGACGCCTACCCTTCCATCGCTGAAGCTCAGAGCCTCAGCGCAGAGCGCGGCTGCACTGCTGCAAAACGCGCAATGGCAATCGCACCTTGCAGAAGACCAGATAGTACTTCGCATTGCGCCAAACAGCCACCAGTTTAGCGTGTTTACCCTCGCCGCCGCAAAGGCGTTGCTGGAATGGAGCCGTTTCTCCGGCGATGAGCCGGCTAAGTGGACGGCACGCCTTGCCATGAACAGCGCGATGGAGTTTCAGGTGGTCAATGCCCAGAACAGTAACAGTGGCGCGTGCTGGGATACTGTAGACACCAGCAAGCAAGGCTCGGACATCACCGGGCAACGACGGTTCAGCCTCCACCGCAACGCCCGTGTGCTACAACATACGCTCTTACTGCACCGTGACACCGGCTCCGAGTTGTGCGTGCGCGTAGCGCTGAACGGCATCTCCTGGTTGCTCTTAAAACGCGGCGCAACAGGTATCTACGACGGCGCGTTTGTATTGCCAGACGGCACAGTGCAGGGCGGCGACGGCAAAGGCATTATGGGTGCGATTATCTCGGTCATGTGCGCTGCATACGGTCTTACCGAGACCGAGGCATACATGCACGCGGCGAACCGGTTGGCAGAACATCTTCTACAGGACAGCTGCACGCCCCTGTCACCCGGCTCGGTGTTGCCTGCCGAGCTCTTTCCCACTCTGCGTGACGACGTGTTCGCCGCCTCCAGTGCAATTGAAGCGCTGGTGCGCCTCTACCGTGCCTACCCACACGAACCACTCAGGGAGGGTGCGTTACGCATGATGCAATGGCTCCGGTCGTGGCAGCTGGGCACAGCGCTGCAAGCGTACGGAGAGGTAGGCGAGGTGCTGGCAGGCGATGGCGCTCCAGCAGGTTATGTGGACGCCAGCATCGAGGCAGCCCGGGGCGCGCTCTGGGCATTCTCATTACACCGAGACGCTCTCTGGTTTGCGTACGCTTCGCAAGCCTTACACGCAGCAGCACGTCACCTGGACCCGCTCGCCGGTTTCCCAGACGCCAAACTGGCTTACCCAGACCACACTTACGCGCTGGCAACCTTTACACGCGCCTACCTGCACTGGTTGCTGTCTATTCCCACGCTGGCGCCCGGGGTGGAATGCGACCCGGACCTGCTGCTATGTCGCGCTGGCAACCGTATCTTCACGCCCGAACCCAGCCTCTGGCGCACCATCCACGTGGAGACGCGCGGTCTGGTAGACTGGGTGGCGCTCGTCTGTCCAGCCACACACGACATCCTGCTGGCTGTGCTGACCGACGGAAGTAGCGCTACAGCAAGCGTGCAGGCGGGAGAGCATCGGCGGATGGCGACCGACTTGATAGGCGGGGACACAAGCGGCATATATCCTCTACACGCTGTGCCCGGCGTTGGAAGCGTCGGCGTATACATCCTGCAAGCATAAACAAATTTCGCGTTGTCACCGCACGCCGATTCTGTTATAATTCGGCTTTGGACGAGGAAAGGAGGGCGGCTTCGAGGTGGACGACCAGCTGCATCTGGGCGAGGACGAGAACATGCTGGCGCTACGCCGTGCATGGGACCGCTCCATGCATACGCTGGCGAACCGCGTGAACAAGCCCTCGTTCGAGTCATGGTTCAAGAGTATGAAGCCAGTCTCTTTCGACGGCGAACGTGTCACTCTCGGCGCCCCCAGTCCGTTCGCATGCGAGTGGGTGAGCAAGCGCTACGGCAACCTGGTGCGCGAAGTACTCTCCCAGCATCTGGGTAAAACAGTGGATGTCGCCATTGTCTACCTGCCCCCCGAAAAACGCCCTGTGCTCGGGGAGCCCCCTGCAGAGGAGCCTTCGCCTGCGCAGCGGGAACCTGCTACCATGCCACTGGAGCCGGAGCCTCCGCCTTTTGAAAAACCCGCGCTGAACCCTAAATACACCTTCGAAAACTTCGTGGTAGGCAACTCTAACCGGCTGGCGCAGGCAGGGGCAGTGTCAGTAGCGCGCGCCCCCGGTCAGAGCTACAATCCTCTGTTCATCTATGGAGGCGCGGGGCTTGGCAAGACACACCTGATGCACGCTATCGGACACTACATCCTGCAGACGCATCCCCGTCTGCGCGTAGCCTACCTCTCCGGAGAGACCTTCGCCCAACAGTACATCGCCGCCCTGCGCGAGCAGCGCATCGATGCCTTCCGCCAGAAATACCGCAACGTCGACGTATGGCTGGTAGACGATATCCAGTTCATTGCAGGCAAGGAACACACCAAAGAGGAGTTCTTCCACACCTTCAACAGCCTGTACCAGCTGGGCAGGCAAGTGGTGTTCGCCAGCGACCGCCCTCCGCGCGAGCTGCACGCGATGGACGACCGTCTGCGCTCTCGCTTCGAAGCGGGTCTGATTGCCGACATTGCACCGCCGGAGTTCGAAACCCGTGTAGCTATTTTGCAAAAACGTGCACAGATTGAGGGTATTCAGGTACCAGACCAGGTCATCTACCACATCGCCTATGCAGTAGAGGGCAACGTGCGCACCCTCGAAGGCGTGCTGATTTCTGTCGCAGCAAGGGCTTCAGTACATGGCAAGCCAATTACCCTTCAGCTCGCCAGCGAGGTGCTGGCGCGCCACTATGTGGACAATAGGCAGGTACACACCGTACCTACCGAACAGGCGGTGCTGCAGGCGGTCTGTCAGCGGTTTGGGCTGACTACACAAGACATTTTGGGCGACCAGCGCAGCCGAGAAGTGCTCATGGCTCGCCAGATAGCGATGTACCTGCTTCGCGAAAAGGCACAGCTGTCACTGCAGCAAATCGGGCAGATGTTCGGAAAGAACCACTCCACCGTACTGCACGCCTACAACCGCGTTAAAACCAGCCTGAGCAGGGACAAGGAGCTTACCAGCATCATCTACGATTTGAACTCCGTACTGGGCAACTGAAGTCTGGTCATTGTTGAAATCTTTGCTGGAAATGTTCAAAACTTTGTTGAAAACCCCTCGAAATTGTTGAAAACTCCGCCTCGATTGTTCAAAACTTTGTGGAAAACTTCCTCACTTGAGTGCTGTCTTGCAATGGTATCAACAATGTGTACAGGTTTTCAACATAGTTTTGAACATTTCATTGTTGAAATCTTTGCTATTTAAGTTGAAACCGATCGTATTAAAAAATGTATTATCAAGACTATTATTAGCTAAAAAAAGACAATATATGGATTAAAATCAACAAAATGTGATAGCAATGCAAGATAAACATACCAAGTTTTGAACAATTTCAACAAGTACATTATAAATATAAAGGGGAGTGTTCATTCACATCTTTTTCAGTGATGAATCAGGTGTAGCCATGCGTGAGAGGCAAACACGTTAGTTGCAACTGACGTAGCAGAGGCAAACACACGTTGCCGTCCTGCAGAAGAGGCTCAGCGCCCCCAGTTCAGGCTCGGCATAAAGGAGCACCCCAAGAGGAGGCGTCTTTAACAGTTTACCGGTAGCTTCGTCCTCTTTCGGGAGACTGTGCCAGCAGCGCTGTTACCCCAACAATCTTGACGCCAGCCTCCAGCCCAGAAAGCGTAGGACGAAAGGTCAGACTACTTAACGGCGCATCCGACCGCTTCAGTCGCCATTCGCTCACAACCAGAGGCTTTTGCTCCTGGTTACGCTGCAGCAACCAGCTTTCGCCTGTCAGCAGCTGTAACATCCCATCGTGCGCCTCGGCAAGCAGCTGGTGTGCATACCGAATGGGAAGCGTTTCAGTGGAACCATCCCGGTACTCGACGACGAACTCACCCAGCAGATCGCCCTGCAACGCGCTGAGCGCAGAGGAGAGCGCCAGCAACAATCGTTCGCACCGCTCACCAATTTCCACCATCCAGCTACGCTCGCGGATGAGGCGCGCTGTCTCTACTTCACCAAGGGTAGAGGCTCCTGCACCAAAGATGCGTTGCCCCTGCTCGTCGACGACGGCGATACGCTCTCCCACTTTGAGGTTGAGCAGACCGTGATAGCCTCGTTCATCGCCTCCCGCATGGGCAGACAACACCGCGCCGCCCGGTGGGATGGACATACCTCCCGTGCCCACGCCAGTTACTTGCATCACGACCCCCTGTGAGTTCACCGCTGCCTCTGCACCCCAGATGTTCGTGCCGGTACTGGAAAGGGGGGCGATATACACGATGAGCTCCCCTTCGCCGCGAGAGCGGTTCACTCCATGCACCGGTAGCCTCGCGCCGTTGGGCAGAATCACCTCTTTCGCCTCTTGCAGTCGCGTAGATGCTTCCTGCGCATGGGCAGGTGGCGGCAACGCTACAGGTTTGCTCAGGTCGAAGGGGATGCCATACGCTTGCTCTGGAGCGTGTCCTATCTCCTCAGGTATCTTGAGTCTTTGTCGCCTACCTGTGCCCGGCTGCAGCAGCAACGCTTCACTTCTGCCTGTATGCCATTCCGGGCGGCGAAAAAGTGCCTGGCGGGTTGCCATCTTGACGTGGGGTAGCGCATCGCTTTCACGGCGGAACTGCTCCGGGTTCCACGCCACCTGGGCGTAGAGAGCGGGCACGAAAGCGAACGATTCCGCCGTCAGGCAGCCGGGCGGATCTGCCCATAGGGTTCCCATTGTGGGCGCGCGCCGCTCCTGTGCGTAACGCACGAGGCTGAACGGAGAGAGCCATGGGCTTGCCCACACCTCGAACCCCTTGCGCTGCAGCCAGTCCAGCGCGGGATAGGTCTCCTGTGGATCATAGAACCAGTAATTCAGGATGACTTCGCGTGGAATCTGGTCTATCGCGCGCGAGGTGAAGTGGGGTGCTCCACCGTGCGCGGGCCCGATAGGGGCTTTCAGCTGTTCTTGCAGGCTCTGGTCCAGCAACATGTCATGCCAGATCACCATACGCACGCCGCGCGACCGCAGGAAGCGGTGGATGAGCGATATGTGTCGCGCGAGCAGACGGGAGCAATCGTAGCCCTGCGCATGGAGCCAGGGAAACAGTTCCCATGCCTCGTCCATGCCACAGTGGAACCAGCGTATCTTGCCATACACCTCCAGCATTTCGGAAAGAACAGGGAACACAAAACGCGGGTACACCTGTTCGTCTTGTATCATGATTCCGCCGTGCGCGGTATAAGGGGATTTCTGGTAGGCGCGGTCGAGATGCGCCAGCAGGTTCAGATAGCCAATTGGTTCCATGCCCAGCAGGCGAGCGTAGTCGATAATCCCCTTCGCTTGCGCTTTACTCAGTCGGATGCCAGTAGCAATGGAGGGGTCGTAGTCCAGCACCACCTGGCTACCAAACTCTACCGCCACATAACGCACCTTCAGCCGAGCCAGCAGGCGCAGATGGTGACGATAGGCTTCTTCGCTGCCAGCCCATGCACCCTGTATCATGAAAGCGCGGTGTGGAGAGTGCGGATGGTCCTTGATGGCAACGCCGGGCGCCAACCACGTGTCGGAGGCGAGACGACGGGCGGCGCCGGTTTCCAGCAGGGCTATCAACGTATGCACCGCCCAGAACGCACCTTGCTGGTCGCGCGCTGACAGTTCTACGTGCCGGTCACTCGTATGCAAGGCGTACTCCTCTTCGCGACGCAAGCGCGAGCGGTCCAGTTGCAGGCGCACTACCGTCTTACCCCGATCCTGTACAGCTCCCTTGCCCAGCATCCGCTCCAGCTCCTGTCGGAGCAGCTGAGCAGGGGTTTTGAGAGCGGATGGAGCATCTACCTGTACGGGCAACCGCAGCCGCCAGTCGGGAAGTGCGCGACGGAAACGATTTAAGGTAGCATTCCCCAGTCTTTCAAAACCGCTATCTCCTTCGGCGGATCCCATAGCCACTCTATCCGCAGCCAGAAGCCCTCCAGCACCACACTGCGAAACTCACCCGAACCGCCTTTTGCCAGGGACAGATACTTTCCCTCCTCCCCCAGCGCGTAAAACTCCGCCTCCTGCTTCTGGGGGTCCACCAGCCAGTATTCGCGCACGCCGCCCCGCTCGTATTCGGCGAACTTGGTCACGCGGTCGCGCTCCTCGCTGTCGGGGCTGACGATTTCCACCACGAGGTCGGCGGGTCCGTCCAGATAGGTGGTTTGGAGGCGGTGCTGGTTCTGCTTGCTGACGAAGAGGATATCTGGCGAGCGTCCGGGCAGGTCGCGCCCCGTCTTCATCTGGAAGGGTTCCGAATGCACCGTACCCAACCCGTATGTTGAGACGAATATACGCAAAATAGCAAACAAGAAACCGTATACTCTGTCGTGCTCTAAGGAGACAGGACTCATCAGTTCAACCTCTCCATCTACCCACTCCGCCCAGGTGTCTTCGTCAAGCCACTCTAAGAACTGTTCATAGCTGATTTTACCTTTGGGCAATGGGCGCATAGGCGGAACGAGCGTCTGTTGTGCCATCGCGTATCACCTCGCTCTCATTATAGCACAGAGCATTTTGTCATGAAGATAGACTCCCTCGCCTTCCGATAGGAATGAAAACCTGTAGTGAAACAACAGGAACCCCCTATCAGCACTTTGCCAGCCGTGACACTTCTGGAGGGTCGCGCTCCGTCGCGACCACCCAAACAGGACGGCTCGGCGGGAGCCTCGCCCTCCACTCCTTCTGCCACCCTGAGCGTTAGCGAAGGGTCTCAGATGCTTCGCCTTCGGCTCAGCATGACAACATGGGAGGGTCACACTCCGTCGCAACCATGATGGCGGACGCAACAGAGTGCGTCCCTCCAAACGTGGCAGACAATCTTCTGGAGGTTCACGCTCCGTCGTGATCCCAATGGTGAATGCGACAGAGCGCATCCCTCCAATGTGGGCTAAATGGACGCGACAGAGCGCATCACTGGAAGACATTCGGATGAGCTACCGCCGTACCACCTCGAAATCACCCCTGCATGGATGTGTGCTCATCCTGCTTTCTCCAGCGCTTGCGCAAGCAGCTCCGCAGGGCGCACCCGACAGCCCGTCTCTTCCGATACGTTGGCGGCGATGGCCACCGCCTGGGAACGCAAGGAGTCCTCGCCATTGGTCAACGGTTCTTTGCCCTCGCGCACGCATTGCACAAAATGGCGTATCTCCGCAGCGAAGGGGTCGACGGGCTCCAGTTCCAGCTTCACAAAGCCTTCTGCCCACTCGGGTTTCTTGCGCGAGAAGACATGGAAGCCGTTCCAGTTATGCACCGCTCCCTCGGTACCCTCCAGCCATAGCTTGCGGTAGAAGGCGCGATAGGGCGATAGCCAGCTGATGCTCATGGTGGCGATGGCTCCGCTCGCGAACTGCAAGTTGACCACGCCCGCCGCCTCGCCCTCCATGCGCTCGGGCTGGTAGTAGGTTTCGGCGGAAACCCACTCCACCTCGCCGATGAACCAGCGCAGCAGGTCCAGGCGGTGACAACCCGCGCTGGCGATGGCTCCTCCGCCCAGCCGTTTACGCTCGCGCGCCCAGTGCCCGGGCGGAAAGGTGACATGTTGCAGGTGGTCTAGCTGAGCCAGAACAGGCGCGCCCAGCCAGCCTTCATCGATCAGCTGTTTCGTGCGCCAGTTTTCCGCCTCGAACCGCTCTACAAAAGCGGTCATCAGCACCACGCCCGCCTCGCGCGCCGCATGTACCATCGCCCAGCCGTCCTCCAGTGTGGTAGCAAGGGGCTTCTCCACGAGGATGTGCTTGCCAGCCTGTGCGGCGGCGATAGCCACCTCTGCGTGCAGGTCGTGTGGCAGGCAGAGGTCCACCGCATCGATGTCTTCACGTTTCAACACCTCGCGCCAGTCGGTGAAGGCAGATTCCGCGCCCGATTCACGCGCTCGCTCCTGCGCGAGTGCCTCGTCCACATCGCAGGTAGCAATCACGCGCACCATTTGCTGTCCCAGCGTTTGCATGGCGTGCGCATGCGCCCGCGAGATGCCTCCACAACCGATCAATCCGATGCGAAGGGGCTGGCTCATGGCTGTTCTCCTCCTGTCGGCGTCCACCAGAGGGCGAACGTGCTGAAGTCGCTGTCGGTGTGGTTGCGCACGGTGTGCCAGGCGTTCGCGGGGATGAAGACCACATCGCCCTCGCGAATCACTCGTTCTTCTTCCTCAATGCGTAGAGTGGCTTCACCCTGCCGAACGTAGTAGAGCTTCGCCACAGGCACGCGCTCTGGTTTTTGCGCCATGCCGGGCTTGAGTACACCAAAGGCGCAGCTGAACGGCGCGCCTATCTCTTCACCGGAGAACACGCCCTGCGCCAGAATAGTGCCCTCGTGTGCAGGAAAAAGCGTGTTAGGGTCAAAGGGGCGAACGAGCATGGTTTATCCTCCTTCGAAAATCGCCTTTGCAGTCAGGCTGACTTCGGGTAAGACCGTCGATGGTATCTTTTGCTCACTCACGAAGGGTCCTTGCCAGTGCCAACCGCGCTCTTCACGGGACAGGACGAACACCTGACTCTGCTCCACGTCCAGCAGCCGCGCTTCTTGCACGCCTAGCCGATGATAGTCTCCCAATTTCCGCGCCAGGTGAGCAAAGGTGTCGCTGGGCGAAAGAATCTCCACCACCATGTCGGGAGCGGCTTCTAACCGCTGTGCGTTAACCAGCTCGCCGGCAGGAACACGCTGGTGACTAACGAAAAGCAGGTCAGGTTGGCGGACGCGCAGGGGACGACGCGCAATCACCACATCGAATGGAGCTATCAACACGGTACCACGCGCTCGAACCGCCGGATGACCTGCAAGAAGCAGATGCAGATTGCCCAGCACCATTTGATGTCTTCCCGTGGGTGAAGCCATCGGCTTGACCTGGCCATCCTCTATCTCGACGCGCTCCATGCTTTCGGGCGTTCGAAGATACTGCTCCCAGGTGAGGCGCGAGCGGAGTGCTTCTGGCAGAGCCATTGTTGCTCACCTCCGTGTTCTTACGCTTCGTATTCGTGGTCAAAAGGCAGCTTTTCCTGCGCACTCTCGCCGAAGAACCGCTGCGCCGCTTGCAGGAACCGTTTGCGTCCCTCTTCGGGAGTGACGATGGGCGGCGGATATTCGGGGAAGGCGTGGTGCAGATTCTGCAGGTCGTTCAGCTGTTCGCCCGTAGCCCTTCGCAGCTCAGGCACGTATCGCCGGATGTACTCGGCGTTGGGGTCAAACTTTTGCGCCTGCAGCATGGGGTTGAAGATGCGAAAGTATGGCAGGGCGTCCGCTCCGCATCCAGTTGCCCACTGCCAGTTGCCCACGTTCTGGGCGAGGTCGGCGTCCACCAGATGCAGGTAGAACCATCGTTCGCCCCACCGCCAGTCGATGAGCAGGTGTTTGGTAAGGTAGCTGGCGACCACCATGCGCGTGCGGTTGTGCATCCAGCCCTCGCGCAGCAGCTGACGCATACCCGCGTCTACCAGCGGTATGCCCGTTTGCCCTTTTGCCCACCGTTCGAACCGCTCCTCGTCGTGCCGCCAGGGGAAGCCCCGCCACTCCGGACGCAGCTCCATGTTCACCGTCTCCGGATAGTGGTGCAGCAAGTGCGAGTAGAAGTCCCGCCAGGCGAGCTCTTTCACGAACTGTTCGCTCACCCCCCACGCCTCGCGCAGCATCTGGCGCAGGGAAATCATCCCACAGCGGATGTACGGGCTCATGCGCGATACGCCCTCCACCGCCGGCAGGTTGCGCAGGCTCTGGTAGCGCGGCAACGTGGTGGCGACGAAACGTTGCCACTTCGCCTGCACCTCTTCCTCGGTAGCGTACCACTGACCTGCTGGTTCGGTATCCACCGCAGGTATGGCGGCAGTGGGCACGTCCAGTTCTGGAGTTCTGAGATAGGAAGGCGCAGGAATAGGCGGCTCAGGCTCTACGTGCAGGGTGAAATGCTTTTTGTAAAACTGCGTGAAGCTGGGGTAGGTGCTCTCTGGTATGGGGCTAAGCAGGCTGTCCTGCAACACACGGTAGCGGATGCCTCTACGTTGCAGAAGACTTCTCAAAACGCTGTCTCGCTCGCGCGAGTGGGGCTCCACATCCTCGCAGAAAAGCACTTCATCGGGACACGCGATGTCGAAGAACTGCTCTTGCTGCTCCAGAGGCACCACGTATAGCTTTCCACCTGAAGATTCAATTCGTCTTTGCAGGTGACGCAAGGCGTAGAAGAAAAGGGCGCGCAGGTTATCGCCATGCTCCTGCTGATTATACTCGTCCAGAAAAAAGACAGGTATCCACTCGCCCTGTTCGGCGTCTTCGAGTAACGGATTATCCGTCAGGCGCAGTTCACGTCGGAAGATGGCTACTCTTCGCATAATCTCCTCTTCCTGTAACCAGATTTGTGACATATTATGTACTTACGCTGAGCGAGCGATAAAAATCCCCCTGCCGGAGGGCCAGGCAGGGGGATAGGGGCATCTCCAACAGAGCGATTAGCGAAGATTGCGGCGCCTCAGGGCGAACAGGCCAGCCAAGCCCGCCGCCACACTTGCCAGGCTGGCTGGTTCCGGTACAGGCACCGCCTGTACCTCCACAAGGTCGAAGCGATAAGTGCCGGTGCTGGCGTAGGAGCTGGTGGCGCGCGCCGCCTGATACTGGTTGGTGCCGGGGGCGAACTCGCTCACTACGCGGAAAGCAAACAGCGGATTATTGGACACCGCCGAATTGCCCGTGAAGTCCACGACCAGCAACCCGCCGTAGCCCTGGCTGTACCAGGTGTCGCCGCCTGTAGCTACCAGTTGGGGACCATCGATCCAGTTTGCGCCGTCAACAGTGTACTGGAAGCGAGCGTACTTGGAAGCGGTATTGCTCCAGCGGAAGTCCAGCTTCACTACCACATTCATATATCCCGTTGTCGGCGTGTTGAACCGCACGCCAGCAGTGCGGTTGCCCGTACCCTGGGCAGGATAGTTGCGGGTGTTCATCCCCCTGTTGGGCGAGGCAGTGTCCAGCGGGGAACCCGTCACCCATTCATGGGTCACGCCGCCGAGCAGGGTAAGCGAGCCGCCCAGCACACCGCCGTCTACATTGAAATTCTCGTCGTTAAAGTTCCACAGCGAGAGCTGTACCTGAGCGTGTGCTGCCAGAGCGGTCGCCACGAGCAGTGTTGTCAACATCGCCAGCAAAATGTGTTTGAAGCGCATTCTCCCTTTCCTCCATACAGAGATTGACCGCCTGCTATCATACAATGGGTGTGTTAAGACAGCTTTAAGGCTCCAGAACAAACTCCACTTCGTTCGCCCAGTGGGTTGCCCAGTCGTTATGGAAAGCCCAGAAGTTGGTTTTGGACACGCTGCGCCCTGCCGCCAGCTCCATCGGCTCACCGACATTGTGATTGACGCGCACAGAGATTTTCACAGGGCGCCCTCCGAACAGCGCATCGCGCACCTCGGGCATCTGGCTCCAGGTAAGGGCGGCTTCCACGTAGCGTGTGTTCTCGTCTCGGCGGATGACCAGCTGCCCCTCCTTGACCGCTCCGCCGTCGTTTGGCGCTTTGGGCTGGCGTGGATAGAAGTGTTTGCGCACCATGCCCGGTCGCTGCAAGCACCAGATTTCCGTACCGCCCCCGTAGCGCGGCGCGACGGGGTTGAGGGCGAACTCGTAGTCGGTATCGGCGTACACCATGAAGCGCGGCATCGTGCCGGGCGGATGGGAGAGCAGCGGTTTGCGCTCCGGAGGCAGCACGTTTGCTCCCTCAATATCGCCCGCGTGTACCCTCGCCTGTTTGGCCGACACTACCCGGCTCGCCCAGCGACCCAGTATCCTCGGTGTGCTTTGGTGGTGGTCTCCACCCACACACTGCGGTAATCGTCCAGCGGACGATACTGCTTACGCGCTTTCTCCAGCAACAGGCGCACCGTGACTATCTCGTGTGGCTTGAAGGAGACGTTCACCGTACTACCTTCTATCGGCAAAGGCGTCGGCTCGCGCAGCAGCATGTTCACCCGCTCCGCCTTTTCTACCGCGCCATAGAAGGTAAAACGCGCCTCGGTGGATTTGCCGTTCACCTCGAACGCCCTCAACACACACCACTCGCCCTCGCGGTAGAAGGCGGAGAGCACCACATCGCCTTCCACCTGCAGGAAGCTCATGGAAGCGGGCAACTGCGCTTCGCCTTGCGTATCGCGATATACCGCCATCGGCGGTCGATTGAAGGCGATCGCCTCGCGCAACAGCGCGTCTCGGCTGGGCGCATAATCCCACGCGCGGTATCCATACCGCAGCTCTACCTCGCGTACCCAGTTATCCTCATCCCAGGCGTCGTACATGAACAGGATGTTGCGCACAATGTCGCCGTCGCGCAGGAAGCCCTGATTGCCTCCGTGTATGTATTGCAGCCCGCGTTCGCCGTTGGTGAGGAAGATGAAGTTCAAACCGGTGAACGGATTGGTCACCTCCTCAAAGAACTGTGGCGAGGTCATCCAGTCACCAGTGGGGTATTTCTTGCGGTACACTCCTTCAGCGCGGATAGGTGTGACTGCAAAGGGGTGGTCATGCCAGATTTCGGTGCGCTCCAGCTGTGCGGCGATCTCTGTTTGCAGCGAGCGCATCATAGACGGCTCAGGGCGCTGGAGAAATCGCAGATGAGTTCGTACCTCGACGGTATCGCTCAGGGCGTTCAGGCGAACACGTGAGCAAAACCGTGCGACCCCACCCAGCTCGCCTTCTACCTGCACGCTCGCCAGCACAGCACCGTGATGTTCCACGCACACAGAGCGTACCCCATCCTGAGAACGGTACACGCGCTCTCCAAAGGGGATGTGCAAGGTGTTCAGCGGTGCATCTTCTCTCACGAACTCTGCGCCGCTTACAGAAGACCTCAGGCTGCTGATAACACCTGTCCGTCGGTTCACGTGCACTATCACGTGCGCATTAGACAGCTGCACAGCATCCTCGCTTTCGACAACGTTCACTCGTGCAGCAGCGCTGTGACTATCTTGCGTAAAGCGATATGCCCTGTAACCGATGGAAGGTATATCCTGTGCAGGGAAGCAGATAGTCGCCGCTTCGTCGCCGGCAGCAACCACCTGCACGGGCACAGCACGTCCAGTGTCGTCCACTATGGAGGGCTTCACGCTGTCGGCAGGTACTGTCGCAATGGCAACCCCGCTCTGCGCCCACCCAAGAGGGTTGAACACCACTACGTCCGGCTCGTTGCTCACACGCCCGGCGATGTGCTTCAGGTTGCGCTCCAGCACCATGCTTGAGAGCTCGAGGCTATCATGGTAGTACAGCTTGCCGGTATCGCCGCACAATCCTTCACACTCATCTACGTCGTGATGCTGGGCAAGCAGCAGGTTGCGCCACGCCTGCCGCAGCTCCCATTCAGGGTATACATCCCACTGCGCATACGGTCTACCCAACATCCCCGATGCCAGCGCGAAGCTCTCTGCGCTCAGCAACTGGTTCTCCGCCTGCTTGCTGAGGTAGCGTACCAGGTCGCCGTTCTTGCCGATGGACATGCCGTGAAACACGTCGTCCAGCGTATATTCCAGCACCGGCTCATCGCCCTTCGCCTGAGAGAGAAACTCGCTCAGCGTCACCCAGCGGATATCGAACTCGGGTTGAGCGGCGATTTCTTTCATGCGAGGGGCGATTAGCTCCGCTCGACACATCCAGTCGGGCGTCGGCAGCAACTCCAGCCACTGGATGATCAGCGGGTCTTCCATCTGCTCCACCGCTTCGTGCCGCAGACCCTGCTCGAAGTCCTCGGGCCACTGGTGCAGGCAGAGGTCGGTTTTGGGCGCGACCAGAATCTCCGAGCCGTCCAGTCCGCGCCATCGCGCTCGCGAGACCCTCTCGATGGGCACGTGCGGCGTGTGCCATGTCCACTGGAAAAAGAGACAGCCGTATTCAAAACCGCATCGTCGCAGAATCTGCGGCAGCTGCGGGAAGAAGTCGAACTCCTCTTCCCACCAGGCAACCGGGCGTACACCGAATAGCTTCTCGCACACCAATACACCCATCGCCAGCTGGCGCACGTTCGCCTCGCCGCCGCAAAACAGTCCGTATGGTTGTCCATACGAAGCTCCCACAATTTCGGCGCGTCCGTCCCGAATCATGTTCTTCAACAGTGCAAACGCCTCGGGGTCGGTAAGGGCGAGCTGCTCGTAGCCCACCACGTCGAAGTTCACGTTGCCCTTCGCGCCCGTCTCGTCCATCAGCAGCAACATATCCCTGACACTGGCTGGCAGCACAAACTCTCCCCAGTTCCACACCATGTCCACCCAGTGTTTATGGTTACCGAAAGTATAGTACACAGTTCGTTTTGATGAGGGACTCATGGTCGCCCTCCTGCCGATGAGTGGTAAACCTGTATCCTCCGCCCCGCTTCCTCAGGATGAAGGAAAGAGCAACCCCCCTCTCCTCGCAGGAGAGGGGTTCGGTGTCGGGTTTGATTCACACGAGCGGGCAAAAGCTACTTGATTTCGACAGTGGCGCCTTCGGCTTCGAACTTCGCCTTGATTTGCTCCGCTTCTTCTTTGGTCACGCCCTGCTTGATGGGCTGCGGCGCGCTTTCCACCAGGTCTTTCGCCTCTTTCAGGCCCAGGTTGGTGATTTCGCGCACCACCTTGATGACCTGGATCTTCTTCTCGCCCGCCGACTTGAGGATGACGTCGAAGGATGTCTTTTCCTCCTCGGCGGGGGCTGCTTCGGCTGCTGCGCCTGCGCCAGCAACTGCGCCTGGCATCGCAGCAATCGCCACCGGAGCAGCTGCCGTCACGCCAAACTCCTCCTGTAGAGCCTTTACCAGCTCATTGAGTTCCAGCACGCTCATGCTCTTGATGGCGTCGATAATCTCTTCTTTGGTCAATGCCATGTCCCTAACCTCCTTAAGCGCCTTGCGCGGATTTCTTGTCGGCTATCGCCTGAACGGTGTATACGAAGTCACGCAGGATACCCTGCAGAGTGCCCACCAGTGCGGTAATAGGCGCTTGCATCCCGCCCACCACCTGAGCAATCAACACCTCGCGCGGCGGCAGCTTTGCCAGCTGCTGAACGGCTTCGGCATCGTAACGTCTGCCGCCCAGAACGGCTCCCTTAATCGTCAGCACGCGCAGTTCTCGCACGGCGTCTGAAAGCGCTTTAGCGGTTGCTGCTTCGTCGCCGTGGAGGAAGGCAACGGCTGTGGGACCCTCCAGGATGTCGTCCACGTTGTCGCTGATTATCCCTTGCGCCGCGAGGCGGAATAGGGTATTTTTTACCACACGGTATTCCGCCTGACTCTGGCGCATCTGCTTACGCAGCTGCGTTATCTGCGACACGTTTAGCCCGCGGTAATCGGTGAAGATGACGCCTTTGGAAGCGCTCAGCCACTGGCGAATCTGCTCCACCTGCGCCGCCTTTTGCGGATTGGGCTTTGCTCGCACGCAGCATCCACCTCCTTTCTTGTCTGCGCGCCCTACCAAAGCAGTAAGGGGAACCCTGCCAGAGGCGAGGATCCCCCCATACACCTGACACCTGTCGCATTCACTCTGCGACGGCGCGCGTGTTCCATATCCCTTTCTTCGCCTCGGCAGGTGGAACCCCATTAAGCCCTTGCGGGCGCCTGCTTTCTTCGGACAAGCGGTATGATTATACTTCAAGAAACGAGCGATTGCAAGCCTCAGGCGATGATGTTGGGAATGCCGTCCAGCGCAGGCGCGAGGCTCACCGGCGAGGTGTTGGTGCCACAGCCCATGAAGCGCTGTCCAAGGTCTTCTACCCACTTCTCGCCTTTCTGCTTGCGCAGCTCGTTGATCCTCTCACGGAACTCCCAGTCGGCGTCTTGCACGACAGTTTTCACGTCGCGCTGTTCCCCAGTGATTTGCATCAGGTGTTTAATCCACCGACTGCCGAAGGTGACGTGCGTGCGCTCGTCCACGATGTCGTACTCGTGCTCCAGCGCGGAGAGCGGATCGTTGCGTTTCCAGGCGGCGGCAACCCATGCCCGCTTGGGCTCGAAGCTGCACGCCTCGCCGACCTGCGTGAGGCTCGCCAGCCGATGCAGCAAGCTGAGGCTCGTCCAGACGGCGTAGTGACCGACCGGTATTGGCACGCTGTAGGGGTCTACGCCGAATGCCTTGAGGCGCTCGAAGCCCATCATGGTGTGTCGCGCCTCATCCCACATCTGGCGGATGAACTCCATGTAGTACTCGAAGGGCATATCGTACTTGCGCCCATCGTACACAATGCTGCCCACGATGTCGATAACCGGCAGTTCGGTAAAATGCGTATAGGCGGTGGGTATCGCCTCGTACTCGGGCCAATCGGGCAGGGTATAGCGGTCCGCACTGCGGATAGTGAAAGTCTCTTCCAGCGCCATCTCGGCAGGGTATTGCCATTCGGGGTACTCTGGAATGGGCGGCGCATCGGCAGGCGGGCGGACGCCAAAGATACCCCCCAGAGCCACCAGGTGTTCCCGAATCTGCTGCTCGAAGGCAGGGTCGCCGGCTCTACCCTGTTCTTGCTTGCGTTTCAGATAATCTGTGCCCCAGTCGATGTCTCGCTTGAGCGCAGGCAGATGCAACTCCAGCAGCTCTTTGGTGGGTGCGTCGTTCACAGGAAGGGTATATCGGGCATGGAGACTGTACGCCTTGTATTGCGCAGGGCGAATCACATGATACAATGCACCGAGAAGCGTCACGTCATCTTTTGCGGTCATCAGGTGTCGCACGAAGTTTTTCCACTGCGGAAGCACTTTGCGCTCAGCGTCGCTGACCAGAAAGTCGCGCAGTCGTGCTCGCATGTCTCGAGCACGCAGCATCGCGCTGTGCAGGTGGTGGCTCAGCTCACATTTTGCCTCCAAATCGGGCAACATAGCGATAGCACCTGCCAGCGTGGTAGCCAATTCAAACTCCAGAGAGAAGTAGTGGTGGAAGATGACCTGACTCTCTTCCACGCGGAAGTAGGTCTGCCTCTTGCGTCTTCGTACACCAGACACTTTCTGAGCCGCACGGTCGGCTGTGCGATGCACGATAGCCATAATCACTCTCCCTTTCGCCGGTTTTGTTTAGTTTAGCAAAATGTACACAGGAAAAGCAAGAGAATTGCACACAAAATGCCTTGCGGGGCAAGGCTCCTTTCAAGCGGCTGGTTTTCAGTGGTCGCGACGGAGCGCGACCCTCCAATAATGTCATGCTGAGCGCAAGCGAAGCATCTCTGAGACCCTTCGCTAACGCTCAGGGTGACAAACGGAGTGGAGGGCGAGGCTCCTGCCGAGCCGTTCGGCTCACAGGGTCGCGACGGAGCGCGACCCTCCAGTGCTGTCATGCTGAGCGCCAGCGAAGCATCTCGTTTTTTCCTGTCATGCTGAGCCGAAGGCGAAGCATCTCACGTAGCGCTCGCTGCGTTGCGCTTTTTCTTCAGGTAAGCCACCTCTGCCTGCACCATCTCCACAAAGGATGCACCGACAGGCACGGCAAACTCTGCGTGTACGGAGCAGGGTCCGGTAAATCCCTCCCGTGCCAGCAGGCGAAATACTTCGCTCCACGCTACGCCTCCCTGTCCTGCAGGCACACACTCCCACTGCAGCTTCTGTTCATCGCCCGATGGCTGCAGGGTTGGCTTGAAATCTTTTAAGCCTATCATAGCAAGATATGGCTTCACCATCGCCAGGGCAAACGCGAACGGCTCCCCGTTCACCACCAGATGCCCAACGTCCAGGTACGCTCCCAGCGCGGCGGGGTCCGAATCGCGCAGCAAGTGCACCAGCGCAGAGGCGTTCAACCCCATGTAACCCATACCGCTGTGAGTATGGTAGACCACCTTCACGCGATAGCGGCGAGCGAGCCTCTGCCAGCCGTCCAGCGCGCGGCGCACGTTATCCACCTCCTGCCAGTACTGCCCCTTCCCGGGGTCAAACAGGAAGTAGCCCAGTTTGAGCAGGCGTACGTCAGCGGCGTCCATCGCTCGCAGCAACGGCTCAGCGTATGGCGTATCGGGATACAGCAGGTCGGTTTCGCCTGTCGCGGCAAGTATCGGTTGCCCCGCCTCAGCGAGGCGTTTGGCGGCGACAGGAAGCGCACGTTCCACGTTTTCCGGGTTCACCGGGTGCCCTTTGCGCACCGCCAGGTCCCATCCCTCTGTGCCCAGCTCTTGCCCCAAAGCAACCAGCCCATCTATGTCGTACTGCCGGAACATTTTGCTGAAAACCGCAAGGCGCATTTCCCGTTCCTCCACCCGTTATTCCAGAGGCAACATTGCCCGCCTGCCGAAGATGCGAGCTATCTGTCCTGCTCGACGCGCATCTGGCGGCGAGGCGATGTCATAGTTTTGGCGGTCCATATTGCGCGCCCTTTCGATGGTGCGAAAGGCTTCCTCTATCTGCCCCGCGCGCGATTGGGTATAGCTCAGCGCCACCAGCGTCCAGGGGTCAGCGGGCGACTGTCTGACGGCTTTCTGGGCAAGTTCCACGCCGCGCCGCTTGTCCCGCTCGCAAAGCGCTTGTCCACACAGGATCCAGGCGTCGTCGGGTCGGATGCGTGCTGCCAGTGCAAAATAGCGCGAGGCGGTTGCAACCGAACCCACCGCCAGCGTCTCATAGCCCTTTTGCGCCAGCGCCTGCCAGTTCAGCGGATTTCGCAGCAGAGCCTCGCGGAAATGGTCTTCAGCACGTGGGAAGTCGCGCGCCTCTGCAAACGCCGCCGAGAGCAGCGCCTCCAGCGTGTCTGAAGACGCCTCTTGCTCGCGAAGCGCCAGCAGAGCGCGTAACGCCTCCGGCGCCCTCATCTCGCGAAGAGCCACGTTCGCCCTCGTCAGCGCCAGCAGGGTTTCAGTTGCCCCCGTCCCTTTCATCTGCTCCAGGGCGTTACGCGCCTCCATCGTCCTGCCTCGCAGAGACAGCGCAAGCACCCTGAACACCCCTATAACCACTTTATCCGCCGCGCGTCGTTCCGCCAGGTTGCATGTCCTTTCCGCATCCTGCCAGCGTCCCGCCAGCAGGTAACAACGCGCCGCAGACAGTAGGCTCTGCGCGGTGCTGTCCGATTGCAGGTAGGCGGTTGCTGCGTCTTCCAGCCTGCCCATCTGCGCCAGTGCGCGTGCTTTGTCACTGGGCGTCTTCGCCTGAGAGAGGCGCAACGCGCCGCCGCGCAAAGCTGCTTCCACCGCTGACTGCAGAGATGCAAACCGTTTCTCCTCATCGGTCGTCTGGGCGAAGGCAACGCGCAAATGAGCCTGCGCCAGCGTGTCATACGTCTCTGGCGACGGTAGCAGATTGACCGCTTGTTGCGCGCTCTCCTGAGCTTTCGCCCACTGGGACACACCCAGCCACGCCTGCGCCAGCAGGTGATGCGCTTGCCCGTCGTTCGGTAGCAGACGTGTAGCCCGCCGCGCCGCCTTCAGAGCATCATCCCACTGTTTCGAAGAAAGGTGTTGCCGAGCCTGGTCAAGATAGTATGCCCCGCCGCGCGATAAGCCGTTATCCACCCTGTAGCGCACGTCCGTCGACGCCATGCGGTCGTTCCAATCGATGGCTCGCAGGGTCAGCACATGCTCTCCTTCAGCAACGGATAGGGTATCCCATGTCCACGTGTACGGTGTCGTGGTGTCGCTGCCCACCAGCGTACCGTCCAGCAGGAACTCTACGCGCTTCAGCGGCTGGTTAGAAGTCACGCGGACCTCCACCACATCCGATACCGTGCTTCCCGGTTCGGGAGTTATTGTTAAACGCGGCGGATACCACCATGCGACACTCACCAGCGTCATCCATACCAGCAGTTTCATGGCTCTGCCTCCTTTTTGTCGGCGCCAGCGCTACCGCAAGGTACTCTCAATCGGGCGTATCCCCCGTTGAACAGCACGCTCGCGACGATAACAGGTGCGAACCCCTCTGATAGCCTGAAAGAGGCTTCTGCTCGCTCCATCGGTTTCAGGTTCGCCAACACCACCGCATCATTATCTGCCGACGATTCCGGGGTCAAACGCAATGCCTTCCAGACCTGTGCTCCAGCATTCACCACCTGCACGTGCAGTGATTGCCCTTCACACCGCACGCTGATGACGATATTCAGCAGGGCAGACGAAAGTTCCGACAGCGCGTCGATCAGGGCATCCGTCTGTCCGGTTACCCCTTCTGCGCCAGCGTATTTCGAAGAAGCCACCCGCATTCCGCTGACCAGAAACAGCATCCGGTGCACCCCGCGTGCCGCCATCGACACGTTGCCCTTTCGCAGGTTTGCTTGCGCCTGATACCAGTGGCTATCTACCTCGCGCATCAGCGCAGCAAGACGAGATAGGACACCACGCGACACCTCGCTCTGCCACACCGACCGCCGCAGTGCGTTTAGCGTTCCGTTCACTGCCTGTAGCCTCTCCACAAAACGCAACACCAGTCCAGAGCGAGCGTCCAGCCATTCGACGCGCTGCGTTTTGCCTGCGCCACCCTGGCGCAATCCGTTGCGTCGTTCCGCAGCCATAATCTCCCCATTGCCTGTTAGCGTCAGCCGTTCCACAGTGTATACACCGGCAGGCAGTTCGCCTTCTATCACCACCTTTACCTTCTGTTCCGCCTCATTCCAGAGCAACAATGTCCAGGTTCGAGGCAAGTGCAGGGCGGCGGCGCGTAGCGAACCGTTGCTGCTCTCGCAACGCAGCCGCTCCCCCTCCTCCCAGAGAACCCACCGCGCCAGCGTATCAGTCGCAGCAGAAGGCTCGGATTTTCCCAAAAAGCGATACAAAGCAACGGAAGAATCTTCTGCCTTCTGGAGAGACCAGAAAACCCTTTCCTCTGCCTGCGCAAACGTCCCACGTGCGCACAGCAAACACAGAATGACGCTAGCCGCCAGATGTTTCATCCTGCCCTGCCTCCCCGGGCAACCGCCGGCGTACACGCCGGTCGAACTCGTCGCGCGGCAACAGTACCCTCCGGCCGCAGTGGGTACAAACCAACCCTACGTCCGCTCCCAGCCGCACCACCTGCCAGTGATTCGCGCCGCAAGCATGGGGCTTGCGCAACGCCACGTAATCTCCCACTTTTACAGGCAGGATTCCCACCTGAACCGTCCAACTCTCCTTTGTATCCGGTGCACTATGTTGCTGATGAGGGCTTGTCTATGGAGATACGCGCTCCCTATCCCAACGAACTGGATGAAATGCTGGAGCTGATGTGTCGCGCGTTTAATCTCGACATCGAACCGGCACGAGATATATTTTACTCCGACCCCTTTTTTGACCTGCTGGAGCGCAGGGTGCTTGTAGATGCGGGCAGGATTATCTCTTGCCTGACGATAGTGCCTGGCGTTGTTGTGCTGGGCGCGGCGCATATACCTGTTGCAGGCATTGCGGGAGTAGCCACCGATGAGGCGTTCCGTCGCCGTGGGTATGCAGGCGCCCTTTTGCGCGATACCATCAGACTGCTTTATGAGAAGAAAGTACCCCTGTCCATGCTCTACCCCTTCTCGCCGCGCTACTACCGCAAGTTCGGCTGGGAGACCGCCTCCGTAGAGTGGTGGTGCGAAATACCATCCCGTCTGCTGCCGCCTTATTCGGAGAGCCGCTTCGTGCGCCCGTACCGGACGGGCGATATGGAGCATCTACGCCGTTTACACGATGTACACCTGCAGAACACGGCAGGCAGTTTCGTACGGGAGCCTTCACGATGGCAATGGGTTCTGCGACAGAAGTACCAGACGGTAGTTGCTGATTTTCACGGCGCTATCGAGGGCTACATGATTTATGAGGTGCAGGCGGGACGCAATCGTGTAGAAGTTCGGGAGGTTATCTTTACCACATCGCGAGCGCACAGGGCGCTGCTGGGGTTCCTCTCCAGCGCGAATCTGGCGGGGACGGTAGGGGTGTGCTCACCCGTTTACCGCGTTCAGCAGTGGAGCACATGGCTGACCGATAACGAGGATGACCTGCTATCGCAGGTACAGGGTGGACTGCGCCCAACTTATATGCTGCGCATCACCCACCTGCCTGCGCTGATAGAATGCCTGCGCCCGCGCTGGAGGAACTGGCAGGGTGCGATACGTCTTGTGGTGGACGACAGCTTTGTGCCGGGCGGCAAGCATCAGGCGTTGCTTGTAGCCGATGGTGTTGACAAGCCTGCACAGGCTACCGATTGGGCGCGTGGCAATATCCATGTCTGGAGCCAGATTGTGGGAGGCTACCTCTCGCCCGCCGAAGCCTTCTCCACCGGGCTGATTACCCTTTCACAACCGGAAATCGTCGAGGTGCTGGAAGATCTGTTCCCCAAATATTACCCTTTTACGACGCTAGCGGAGAGGTTTTGAATCATTCCTCCAGAGCGTTCCTTTCTGCGCCAGGCAACTCGCGCGCTCCGCCTTTAAGCTGCACGTAAAAGCCGTAGAGCAAGAAGGGCACGCTGATTACGCCCGCGATGCGTGTAATCCAGTAAGCGAACTGCGCCAGCAGCAATACCAGCCATCCTACCACGGCGGCGGTAAGCAGCACCAAACCGATGGTCAGGTAGATGTTTAAGCCTTTCATAATCGCCTCCCTACTCAGGTGCTGTACCTTCCGACACGCGGATGTTCAAAAAGTTTCGGTTCCATCTTAGTCGACAAGCGCTACAGGCGTCCTGCGCGCCACGCCGCATACAGTGTACGCCGCCTCCACAATGTGCTGCATAGACAGTCCAGCCAGCCTGCGCAGGATGTCCACCGAGCCATGCTCGATGAACTCGTCGGGCACCGCCAGATGCTTTACCTGCACGCCAGTGACGCCCTCGTGCGCCAGCAGCTCCAGTACTGCCGAACCGAATCCCCCACATATCGCGTTTTCCTCTACCAGCACAAAGCGGGGGATACGATGCGCAAAGTGCAGGATGGTTTCTCTATCCAGTGGTTTGGCGAAACGAGCGTTGATTAACGAGGCGCGCACCCCCTCCTTTTGCAGCTGCTTCACTGCTGCAAACGCTGTAGCCACCATCGAGCCGATGGCGAAAATGGCTACGTCCTCTCCTTCGCGCAACACTTCTGCCTTGCCCAGCTCTATCGGGCTTTCGGGCACGCCCCACTCGATAGCAGGCGCCGAACCGCGCGGATAGCGCAAGGCAATCGGACCATTATAGTCCACCGCGAAGCGAAGCATCGCGCGAAGCTCGCCTCCGTCCTTTGGCGCCATGATGACCATGTTCGGGATAAGGCGCAGGTAGGAGAGGTCAAACACGCCGTGATGGGTAGCTCCGTCGTCGCCTACCAGCCCCCCGCGGTCCATCGCCAGTACCACGTGCAGATTCTGTATAGCCACGTCGTGTAAAACCTGGTCAAAAGCGCGCTGCAAGAAGGTAGAGTAGATAGCCGCTACCGGTATCATACCCTCCGCGGCTAAGCCTGCTGCGAAGGTTACAGCGTGTTGTTCAGCGATGCCCACGTCAAAATAGCGATCGGGGAACCTTTCTTGCAGTTTGGCTAAGCCTGTTCCGTCGGGCATGGCTGCGGTGATACCCACCACTTTGGGATTCCGCTCGACAATCCGCACCAGCTCATCAGCGAAAACCTGTGTATAGGTTTCGCCGTCTGCTTTCTTCTCCATTTTGCCATCATGCACGCAGAAGGGGGTTACTCCGTGATATTTACGTGCGTCCGCTTCGGAGAACTCGTACCCCTTACCTTTCACGGTGATGACATGAATGAGCACCGGTCCCCTGAGCTCGCGGGCATGAGAGAAAACGTCGATCAGCAGGTCGATATCGTGCCCGTCCAGCGGACCAATGTACTCAAACCCCATCTCTTCGAAGATGGCTCCGGTATTCTCGGGGGCGATGATATGAGTAATACCGTGCTTCAATCCTCTGGCATGCTTGGCAAGCACTCGCGCCCTGCCCGGCAGTCCCTCCAGCACCTCTTTTGCGCGATGTTCTGCCCGCTGGTACCACGGCTGCGCTCGCAGGCGGGAGAGAAAAGTAGCCAGCGCCCCCACGTTCTCGGCGATGGACATCTCGTTATCGTTGAGCACGACGGTCAGGTCGGTTTTCACCTCCGCCGCGTTGTTCAACGCCTCCAGCGCCATGCCAGCAGTCAAAGCAGCATCGCCTACCACTGCCACCACACGTTCGTCGCTGCCGCGCAGGTCACGCGCTTTGGCGAAACCCAACGCCGCCGAGATGGCTGTACCCGCATGTCCGGCTCCCCACACGTCGTACTCACTCTCATCACGACGCAGAAAGCCGCTGATGCCGCCATACTGCCTCAGTGTATTGAACCTCTCCAGTCTACCGGTGAGCAGTTTGTGCGCATACGCCTGGTGTCCCGTGTCCCAGATAATCTTATCTTTCGGCATGTGCCACACGCTGTGCAGCGCGATGGTCAGCTCGACGGTTCCCAGGTTAGACGCCAGGTGTCCACCGGTACGCGAGAGGGTATCGATGATGGTCTTTCGTATTTCCGCCGCGAGCTGCCGAAGCTGCTCCCGGCTCAGCGAGTTCAAGTCGGCGGGCGAACGCACGGTCTCCAGCAGGTGCACGGGCTATCTCCTTTTTGTGAGAGATTCCTTACGCTAATCAGTTTACCCTACCCGACAGGAGGTGTCAACGTTCGCCAGCGGTGTCCTGAAAATCGGTAGAGTAGTCCGAACCTGTAGCAAAGGGGATCAAGAGATGCTCCACTACGTTCAGCATGACAAGCATTGGAGGGTCGCGCTCCGTCGCGACCATTAGAAACCCGACGGCTCGGCGGGAGCCTCGCCCTCCAGCCCCTGTTGTCACCCTGAGCGTTAGCGAAGGGTCTCAGATGCTTCGCCTTCGGCTCAGTGTGACGACAGCAGGTTGAGATGCTTCGCTGCGCTCAGCATGACAGGGAGACCACTCGGCAGGAGCCTTGCCCTCCAGTCCGCCTATCATTCTTCGCTCGAGTTCAACATGAGAATTGGGACGGATGCTTGCTAACACTCACTACCAGAACAGGGTACAAGCAACCGCTATGCCTGCGCAGAGGGAAACTCCCCTGTCACATTATCGGCGTCAGAAGCAGGTTATCACAGGTAGGATAGTTAGACTACAGTTCCCGTCTCCATTCGAGGGCAGAGATGAGAGTCGCCTGGTCGGCGTAGTCGAGGTCGCCTCCGATGGGCACGCCGTGCGCCAGCTGCGTGACGCGGATGCCGAGAGGTTTTATCAGTCTAGAGAGGTACATCGCGGTGGCGTCCCCTTCGATAGTCGGGTTCATCGCAATGATGACCTCCTCAATCGGTTCCGATTGTAACCGCTGGAGCAACTCACGCGTGCGCAAATCCTCCGCCTTGACGCCGTCCATCGGCGAGATAACCCCTTGTAGCACGTGGTATACACCATGAAACTCCTGCGTGCGTTCAATCGCCATCAAGTCGCGCACATCCGCTACCACACACAGCAACGAAGCGTCGCGCGAGGGGTTGCGACATATAGGGCAAAGTTCTTCGTCCGTGAAGTTGAAACAACGTTTGCAGGTGGTGATATGCTGCTTGACATCCACTATCGCTTCTGCCAGCGTACGCGCCTCCTCCTCAGGCAGGCGCAGGATATGAAATGCTATTCGCTGGGCGGACTTGGGCCCTACACCGGGCATCTTTTCCAGTTCACGAATCAGCTTTGCCAGAGGCTTAGCGTATTCCATGCTCAGAACAGGTTCCCCAAATCGAGATCAGGCATACCGGTAAGCGCGCCCATCCGGCGAGTGGCTTCGGCAACCGCCTGCTCTCGCGCTTCGTTGACGGCGGAAACTATCAGGTCCTGTAGCATCTCCACGTCGTTTGGGTCTACTACTACCGGGTTGATTTCGATAGCAATCAGCTCACCGGTACCGTCCACTACTGCCTTCACGACTCCACCCCCTACTGATGACTCGATACGCAGATTTTTCAGTTCCTGCTGTGTCTTTTGCATCTGTTGCATTGTCTGCTCGATCATCTTCTGCAGGTCGCGCGGGTTCGCACCAAAAGGACCTCTCATCTTAACCTCCTTCGAGTTCGATGTAGCCGTCGAAAGCCTGTGCAACCTCTCGAGCATATTGTTCACCGTCCAGCTCTTCGTCATCCTGCTGCATGACGTGGGGTTGCTGACTGGAAGCTAATATGTTCGTTCGCGATAGCTCGCACTGTAGAGCGACCTGCTTGCCTCCCAACACTCGCGAGATGGTTTGCTCCACGAACTGCCGCCTTTTTTCAGACTGCATCTGGGTATATGCAAACTCACCGCGAAACTGCAGCACCAGCGTGTTCTCTCCTTCCACGCGCACCGGTCGGGCATCGCGAAGCACCTCTGCGCCACCGCGGCTGCGCTCTGCCACTCTGGCGATAATCTGTTCCCAGCGCGCCTGCACCAGCTTCAGCAACTCGGGCGCATCGGGCGAGGGCGGCAAAGCTGATGCTGGCTGGGGCGCGGCTTGAGCTGCGCTGGCAGTCGGAACGGAGGGTGTAGACGGTAGCTTTGCCTCTTCGACAGTAACAGGGGCTGCAGAGGCAGATGCCTCCTGCCTCGCCGCGCTTTCAACAGCAGCAGACATTGTCTCTACAACTGGACCAGCTGGTTTCTGCCCTGCGTCGGCTCGCGTTGCACCTGTTTCCCCCTGCCGTCTGATGCTGGTAATTTGTACCATTGCCATATCCAGTAGTACACGCTGTTGGGATACCTGGCGCAGTTGCGCCTGAGCGCGCACCAGAATATCCAGCATCTTGCTCAATGAGTCAGGAGTGA